>JBKCTR010000585.1:0-6826 GCA_046318755.1 Planctomycetaceae bacterium | reverse complement strand
CGAGAGAGCTGGGCGGGCATGGGAAGTCGGGGAGTGCGGGACTGGGAAGAAGGGGGGAATCTCTTGAAGAGACTCGCGGGATAACTCCTACGTGGCTAAAATTCAAGAGCTGCTCAATTGGACGGAACGGGTGTGGGAGGTAGGCATCCACCGCGCGAGGTGACGCCTGCTGGACTTTTGTGTCTGCGACACCCGAATCAGAGCCCCTCCCCGGGTCTGCGAGGCCATTACCCTCGGCCAAATCCACCCGTCGCGAGTTCACGCGGGGAGGACGCGGACGGAGTCTTGTGGTTCCTGAGGATTTTTCGAACTTTGTCAAACTCCAGCCTGCCCCCCTTACCCCCCGCCGACGGCCACCCGCCTCAGGAACTCGACAATTCCCGGTTCCGCTGGCCGGGAGGTCTGCTGCCGCTCCCTCCCCAGCAGGATCAGCCAGGGCCGATTCCCCTGCCACTGGAAGCGTCCAGTCCGCTGAAGATGACGATGGAGGAGGTCAATTTTCCATTTGTCGATCAACAGGCCGTCGAGCAACTCGAATACCTCGACAAGATCTCCATCCGGTGGAATCGTGGTCTGCTGGCGACGTTGCTGTTCTTGCCCATCGTCTTGATCCTCGGGGGATTCTTTCTGCGGAAACACTTCCTCGAGAGTTGGGCCGCGACTTGGAAGCGTGAGGCTCAGGAGTTGGCCGCGCAGGAAGATTGGGAGGCGGCCGCAGCGAAAGCCCAGTTGGCCCTGCGGCTGGACCCCGAAGATCGGTCGAATCGGTTGGTGGCAGGTCGGGCCATGGTCAGGCCAACTGCCCCGAGGCCGGAGTACGAAGAAGGGAGGGATCTGCTCGAGGAGCACCTGATCGAAGTTTCGCAGGATCGCGAAATTCGCCTGTTGATGGTCCGATCCGCGATGCAGCGGGGCGATCATGAGTGGGTGCTGACCTCGGGGTTGGCCCCCCTGCGGAACTCCATCCCCAACGACCCGGAATTCCGTGCGCTGGCGCTGGAATGTCATCGGTTTGCAGGGGCTTGGGTGGATGCGGCCCGCATCCTCGTGGCGGCCATCAACAATACCCCTCAGGACCCGCAGCTCTATCGGCAACTCCTGGAGTGGATCGACGCCAGTCCCGAACCGGTTTCGACCTTGAGAAACTTCAACGAGGAATTGGATCGCTGGCAACAGGCGGTCGCCGACAACGAGGAGCCGCTGGCCGAACTGCGCACATCCGACGCTGCGCAGGCGGAGGAGCGAACCCGCCAACGAATGCAGCGGGAGCTGGCACAGAGGGTCTTGCGACGGATGCGGACCCGCGCGCAACCTGGCTGGTGGTTCGCGGTGGCGATGAGTGAGCATGCGCTGCGGCAGGGAGACGATGCCGTGGCCGAGACATTCTGGCGGAAGGCCCGCGAGGCGGCGCCGAACCAACCCGAGGTGAATGTCTTGGGGGTCGAGGTACTGGAGGCCCGCTGGCAGACACTGGCCGCCGCGGGTGATGATCAGCGTGGCGACCTGGCGGCGAACCAGGCGCGGGAGCTGTTGGTTCAGGCTGTGCAGGGGCGGACTTCGACCCCCGGTTTGTTCGACAGCCTTGGACGAGTGCAGCTGTTGCGGGGGGAATATCCAGCAGCCCGACAAACATATCGCTCCGGTCTGGACGCCCTCCCCCGGAAATTCTCCGGTCTGGGGGAACCCGAGCGCCAGGTTTGGTCTGTGCTCTTTCACCTGGGGCTGGCGGAGGCCCTTGCGCGCGGAGTGGAAGATGCCTCGGCGGGTGAGTTGCAGGAATTCGAGCAAGAGTGGGGGCAGTTGACGCGGGATCTGGCGGAACTGGCCCCTCGATCTGAAGTCATCGAATTCGTCGAGAGTCTTCGGGAATTTGGCAGGGGACAGCTCTCCGTGGCTGTGCGCCGGTTGGAGGAGCTGCGGGGGCGATTGCCCTTCCATCCGGAACAGCCCCTCGATGTCCTGGTGGACCGGATCGACTCCTGGCTGGTCGAGTGCCATCGCCAATTGGGCCGCCCGGAACAGCTTGAAGCCGTTCTCCGGCGGGCGATTGCCACACGTCCCGACTGGCAACAGGGTCGTCAGGAATTGTGCCGCCTGCTCGTACGGCGGGGACTGCCTTGGCAATCCTTGGGAGAGGATGGTGCCGAGTCCGATTTGCCCGGCGGCCTGGTCCAACTCGAATGCCGCTTCGCGGAGCAACTGCTGCGACCCCGGGCCGAACGCGTCTGGAGTCAGGTCGATGCCCAATTGCGGACCCTGGAGCCCGAATATCCGAATAATCCCCGGTTCACTCTCCTGAGGGCGGAACGTCTCCTGGAAGAGGGGCAGGTCGTCGCGGCGGTGGACCTGTTGTCGAGCCAGCTCAAGGAAGCTCCCGCCAGTTCCGAACTGGCGATCGGTCTGGTGCGGCTCTTGCGGTGGCAAGCCGCCCGGAATCGTGTCGACAACTCGGCCTGGATGTCCCAGGTGACCGACTCGTTTCGACGCGCCCAGGGAGACCGGGTGGTGTACCGGTTGTTACTCGCGGAGACTCGGGGCTTGGGTTCCCCCGATACCGATTACGATGCCGAGCAGATCCAACAGCTTTGGGAAGGATCCACGAACTGGCCGGTCCGACAGAAGCGCGGGTTGGCGCGCGGCCTGTTGAAACTGGCCCGCCAGTCGGGACGGGACTCGCGCGAGATCGAGATCGGCCGGTTCGCGCTGGGGGTGGGACTGCAAGACCTCGATATGCTGGCCCAGGTGGCCGCGGCCGCCGACCGCGGGGGGGAGACCGACCTGGCCGAACAGGCTCTCGGGGCAATTCTCCGCCGCGAGGGCGAGGCTGGACCTTGGGGGAGTTTGTTGACCGCCTATCGCACGCTCAGGGAATTGACCTCTCTCGATTCGACAGGCTCCGACGTCCGCTCTTCCCGCCATCGCGACAAACTGTCGGCCGTCTTGCGTGACCTTGGGCAGGCGTGCACTCAGTGTCCCCGTTGGGGATCCGCGCACCGGTTGAGGGGCATTGCCTGGGAATTGTGGGGTGATCCAGGAGAGGCCGGGAAAGCGTTCCAGTTGGCGATCCGCCACGGAAATCGTGGTTTGGAAGCCCTGCGTTGGTTCTCGGATGAGCTGTTTCGGATGCGTCGCGACCGCGAATTGGTGGAACTCCACGACACTTGGTCTGCTGTCAGTCTTCCGGTTGTGTTGCCCATCGAGCTGTCCCAACCCAGTGCAATCGATTTGCCGCTGAGGGGCGCGACTTGGCATGAACTCGCCGAACGACTGACCCGCATTCAGTTGGCGGTGGCTCGCGACACTCCGTTGGACGAGACGCTGGCCGAACTCGACACGCTGACTGGGACATCGCCGTATTCGCCAGGGGCGTGGCAATTACGGCTCAGCCTGGCACTGCAGCAGGGGGGAGATGTGGCGGGACGGGCCGTTCTGAAACAGCTTGTTGCCGCGGTTCCGTCAACCCCGTCCCATCGCAAGCCCTTGAGTGAAGCTCTTGGTTGGGATGTGTTGGGCGAGGCGGCCTTGGCAGAGGAACGGTTTCGTGAGGCGGTCGGGAGCGAGTCCGACGGTTGGGAAAGCACACGCGAATGGATCGCTTGGCTGGTTCGTCAGGGAAAGCTGGAGCGGGCGGCGACCGAGTTGACGCAGGCGCCGGCGAAATTGGATTCCGCTTTGAGTGAGGATTTCCAAACCTGGTCGCAAAAGGTGCGCCATGCGCTGGTGGCAGCCGATTCCGACACTCTCCCCGAGTTTCGACGTCATCTGGCCGAGTTGAGTCCCCAGGGAGACGGGATCGAGAACTCGTTCTGGCAGGACACTTGGTACGCCTGCCTCTGCCGCGGCCGCTCCGCATCGGAAGATCAGCGTCTGTTGCGGTGGTTGGAGGGACGTAGCCGTTCGACGGGGCTGAATCCCGATCAGCGGTTGGCCCGACTGCGGGCCCGGATCCGACTGGGGGATCCGCAGGTCTGGAACGATTGGAAGCGGGAGTCGCTGGGTCAGCCCTTGGACTTGGAGACGGCCCTGTTGATCGTGGCGGCCGATCAGCGGGGGCCACAGCTCCAGGAAAACCCCGGGCTTGACTCGCTGCTGGAAGAGGCGTTCGATGTCCTGAGAAGAAATGAGCCCAGAAGCCTGACGACCCGGTCCGTCGATGCGTTCCGGTTGGTGCGACAGGGATTTTCCCAGGAAGGCATGGATGTCTACACGAACTATCGCCGCCGTATTCCCGATCGGTCGCCCGCGGAATTGCTCGTCGATCTGGCCCGGTCGGGTCGGCTGACCAGACTTCGTTCGCGGCTCGAATTGGCGGGGCCCTCACCACGGCCAGCCGAAAGTCCCTGGTCCGCCCTCGATGACTTTCCCTCCCAGCGCGAGATCCTGCTGCGGCATGGAGCGGTCCCGGGACTGGAACCGCTGTGGAAGGAGTCCCCAGCTCTGGACTGCCTGCGTGATGAGGCTCTGTTGCTGGTTGGACTGGGGTTGGACTCGATTGCCGAAGTGGAGGCTGCACAGCAGGTGCTCGAAGACTATTCCAGCCGCGGCCGCCTGCCCACTGATCGGTTCCAACCGGCTCTGTTGCTCGCGCGGCGGGGGAATTTGAATGAGGCTCAACGAATGATCAACCAGTTCGTGTCGAGTCGGCGGGACTCCGACCTGGAGTTGACCCTTGGATTTGTCTCGATTTTCGAGTCGGCTCCCGTTCCGGACAACACCTGGGCGGTCCCCCTGAGACGCTTGCAACAGGTTGGAAGGAGTGGTCTCGGTCGGCAGGAACAGCGGCGGGTCCTGCATGCCCTGGCGCGTCTGAAGACCTTGACCGCAGACGAGGCCGAAGCGATGGGAGACTACCTCACGCTACTGCGCGACCAGCCCGACGATCTCATCGCCGGGAACAACCTGGCGTGGGTGCGGGCCGTGACTGGTCAGGATCTCAGTGAGGCCCGGGGGGAGATGGACCGTCTCATTTCTCTCTATGGCGAGTTGCCGGATTTGTTGGATACACGGGCGACGGTCTGCCTGCAGCAAGGCGATCTGTCGCAGGCCCATGCCGATTGGAAGTTGCTGTGCGACCTGGCACCTCTCGGTCGCTTTCTCGCGCAGCTCTCGATTTGCCAGTCACGGATGGGGGAGCAAGCCGCTGCCCAACAGAGCTTTTTGCGGTCCGTGGCGAAGGGATTTCAACCGAATGGCTGGTTGCCCCCCGTGCGGGATCTCTGGGAGGGGGAATTCAACGCACTGCTGCAGGACGCCTCGGCGAGGACGAAGGTCAACGTGACTCCGCAGGATACTGACGGACGAAATCGGACTTCGACAACGGAAAAGACACCGTGAGTCCGGCCCGTTCGAACCGGGATTTTGTGGTCAAGCTGCGTTGCCATTCTTCTTCGCTGATGGCACCGTCCTTGTCGCGGTCGAGCAGCGTGAATGCCGTTTCCGCTGGATTGGCGGCGGGACGCTCCGCGGGCTTGGTATCCGGCCGTGGATTGGCTTCTGCAGGGCCTGGTTTGGCGACGGCGACTGCAGAATCGGGTGCGGTGGCAGTTCCTCCCCCGGTCGAGGAGCTGCCCGCCGCCGCGGAGCCGGCAGTGGTCCCACGCCGGTTGTTGCGGTCCAGTTCTTGGGGAGTCACGAAACCGTCCCCATTCAAATCGAGGCGTTTGAACGTCCCCAAGTCAGTCTTGGGCCATTCGTACAGTCCCAATTGGCCGTCCTTGTTGGTGTCTCGGGACGCGTACTGTTCGGGAAGATCGACAGTCAAGCGGGGCCGGGGACGGCTGGTGGAACCACTCCCCCCCTTGGAGTTGGGTTTGTTGGCCGCTCCAGTCCCTGCAGCCGCTGTGCCTGCCGAACTCCCAGGGGGCCCCCCCCCCTTCGGATCATTGTCTGCGGATTGTCGGTCTTCGCGTTCTCCTCGCCGGCCGCGACCTCGGCGTCCCCCATCCGATTCGGCATTCCCGGCCGGTGGAGTGGTCGGTGGGTTCGAGCCTTGATCGGGAGAGGCTCCACCGGGCCCGCCTGGACCTCCACCGGGGCCTCCACCGCGTCCCATTCCGCGAAAGCGTTGCATCGCCTGATTGGACATTTCGGTGAACTCTTGCTTGGAAATTGGTTTGGAAAGGTCGCGTCCTCCGGCCTCAAACATCCGCCGCATGGGGTTGTTCTGGAGTTCATCTGGGTCAATTTGTCCATTGCCGTTGCGATCCAGCCGGTTGAAGAAATCATCCGGGCTGAAGCCTCCGCGACCGCCAAATCCCCCCCCGGGAGGTCCTCCCGGTCCCCCGGGGCCCTGAGCCAGGGCCACAGACGCGTGACAGGCGATACAGATCGCACATGCTGCCCAGAATGAGAGTCTGTCAACTTGCATTGCAGATGCTTCCGACACTTGGGGGGACGACGGGTGTTACTACGTGCAGAGAGATGGTACTGGTGGTTTGGGGGGCAAACTAGCTGGGGGGAGTGCTTTCTGGCGGTTTCTGTTCCGTTTTCGACACTGACAAGTTAGGCACCGCAGAAGTTTCAAGCAAAATCTGTCACATCCCCGTCAACTCTTTCAACCCCGGAAGAGCTTCCAGGTTTCGAACGACGGGGTTCGAATTGGAAGGATTGAGGAATCCGACAGGTTTTCTGAAACCCCCAGGTCCAGTTTCAGGTTTCTCACGATGCGAGTTGGTCCCGGAGTTTCTGGAATTGTCATGCAGAGAGTCGCCAGTACAGTTGCTGTAGGGTTGGTCCGCTTCGTGTGCGGCGGCGTTCTGGTCTGGCAATTGGCCGCCTCCCAGCCGTTACTGGCTTATTTTCAGGGCCCTTACAATAGTGCAGGTGG
>JBKCTR010000584.1:0-3003 GCA_046318755.1 Planctomycetaceae bacterium | reverse complement strand
CACGATGACCGGAGCAATTCCACAATCCTGGCAGACATCGCATTTCGGCCGTGTCCCACGGTGGCACCGGTGGGTGCTCGGTGGCCGGTGTTGTATCTGTCCAACAACCGGATCACGTAGACAACTCCTTCAGAGTTGAGTCGTGCGTGGGGGACGGTGACCTGGGGTAGCCGCCGCTGCGCTTTGGCAACCCCAGGCTCTGGTAGAAATCCCCTTCAGGGATTGTGCGGCCGGGGGTCGGCGTGCGAAACGGCGCGGGGTTGGGCCGGCCTCGTGGCGACGAACCTCCAGGTTTGTCGGTCGAACAATCGCATTGGGCGAAGCGACAGCCTCGCAGATCAATCCGCTGGTTCTCTTCACACGACAGGCCAGAGGCCTATCCCACGGACGTAGCGACAGACCTCCAGGTCTGTCAGTGCCGTTCGTCGACAACCGTTTCACGCACCGGCTGAGCAGCCGGTGCCAGATTCCGCACCCCTCTCCAGTCGCCGATTCAGGTGCCGCCGCATACGATACGAGAGTCTGGTCTTCCCTTGTTTCGCCCAGTGTGCCCCATGCCTCCGGCCGATCTTTTCACCGCGGAACGGTTTGTCGACGAACGTCTCGATCTGCCCGACGGCGGGCGGTGGGCCGAGCTCTCGGCGGGGCGGGTGATCACCCTCTCGCCCCCGACGGCCGAGCATGGCACCGCGGTGCTGAATCTGGGGAAGGCGCTGGCGAAGTACACCCAGCGCGAAAAGAAAGGCTATGCCTGCTTCGAGCTGGGCTTCCTGGTCGACAAGAATCCCGACACGTTGCGGTTTCCCCCGGTCAGTTACTTCACCCTCGGCCCGATGTTTGCCGAGACCGACAACGTCTACACCACCAACCCTCCCCAACTGGTGGTGGAGATCGCCTCAACTTCCGACCGGCGACGGGGAATCGACGAGCGGGTTTCGGAATGGCTGAAGTGGGGGGTGAAGATGGTGTGGGTGCTCGACCCCCATGCCAAGCAGGTGCATTCGTTTGAGTCGCACCGCTCGAGCCAGCGGCTGCATGCCGAACAGACCCTGATTGGCGGCACCGTGCTCTGGGGATTCACCGTTTCGGTGGGGGAACTCTTCGTCGAACCGAAGTGGGCCCAGGATCCTCCGGCGCCGCTGGATCCGCTGCGGAACTGAAGGAGCGTGCGGGGCGGTGCTGCCGGGGTGATGCACGGCTGGCCTGCGGCGTTGTCCTGACACGTAACGACCGATCCACTCGGCGGAGCCAACTTGCCAGGCGACGTGCCTTCGCACGATTTCAGCCTTTCCCCGATTGGATTCGGGTGCGGGACTCGTACGATCAAAGAAGTCAGAGCGCAAGCAGTTCGACTGCCGCACCAGCCTGGTGTGGGGCCAAGCTTCTCGTCGCCCCGTCAGTCAACCGGATCACTTTGCCGGATTGCACGGCCAGGAGGGGGCCCATGTCGACCCACAATCGGTACATCTATCACTGCCTCAAATGTGGCTCCATTTCGATCAAGGAGCCTTGGGAAGACGGTCCCCAGTGCTGTGGAGTCCCGATGAATCAGTCGGCCGCCGAGACGGTCGAAGATTCGCCGGAGACACCGGGAGCGAGTGCTCCTTGCCCACCGGCAGACAAGTCGGCCCCGCCTGCCCCGCTCGCTGATCTCTCGGTCTGGTTTGACTGAGACCGACTGGGGCAACTGGCGGGAACAGATTGCCGGATGGAGCCGCCGAAGTCCGTGGCGGTATTCCGATTGAGACCGCGCGTGGTCTTCCTCACCCCCGCGGCGGCACCGCGCGGCTCAGGAACTGGCGCAGGGCCTGCAGCACGCGCTCGCCTTCCGACTGCACGGCGTTGTTGTGGTCGGCCTGAGGGAGGGGGATGAACGCCTTCGCCACGCCCGTTTCCGACTTCTCGGGCGCCGCCGCGTAGAGTCGCTCTCCCAGCTCCAGCGGCACAATCGTGTCCCGCTCGCCGTGCAGGCACAGCACGGGGCAGACCACCCGCCCAATGCACTGCTGCGATTCGAACCGGTCGCGCAGCAGCCAGTCGACCGGCAACCACCGGTAGTGCCAACTCGCCGCGGCGGACAGCGTGTTGAATGTCGACCGCAGCACCAGACCGCCGGGGACTTCGTCCGCCGTACAGAGGTCGGCTGCCAGGCGGGTCGCCACACCACCCCCCAACGATTCCCCCAGCAGCACAATCCGCCGCTCGGGAATCTTCAGCGACCGAGTCAGGTGATTCCACGCGGCCCGGGCATCTCGATGCAGGTCTGCTTCCGTGGGCGAACCAGAATTCTCGCCATAGCCCCGGTAGTCGAAGCAACACACCTCGGCACCGGCCCGAACCAGTACCTCGAACTCATCGAGACGGTATTCGCGATGCCCGGCATTCCCCGAAAAGTACAACACCACTGGAGTCGAAGCCGTGGTCGCGGCGCCGCGCGGACGGACCCGCCAGCCATGCAGCGTCAGCCCGTCGAACGCGGCGTACTGCAACGGCTCCACGGTGGCCCAGGGGAGGGTCTCGGGAGGAGGCAGCTCGGCCACCTGGGCCGGGAGGTAAATCAATCGCCTCTGGAACACCAGCAGCAGGAGGCAGACCAGCAGCCACGCGAGGACGACGAGGCAGACTCCACGATACGGCCAGAGCAACCAGGGGGGCAGCGAGCGCATCGTCGGTCTTTCGGCTCAGCGAGGGGAGCAGGGGGGATCATTCCGGGAATGATCCCCCCTGTGGAGTGTCGACAAGACCTCACTGCTTGGGCGGTGTCGCCTCACGGACCAGGGCCCCATGTTCGTCCGAGAGAATCAGGATCGAGAACTTCCGGACCCCACCCAGATCGTCGGTGCTGAGGCTGGCGTAGTCGAACCGGCCCCGCAGGTCGGTGTAACCATCCTTATAGAACTTCACCTGGCCGTCGGCCAACTGGGCGTACACCTTCACATAGGCTTTGGGGACCGGCCGGCCTCCCTCCGCCCGAGTCACCCGTACCTGTCCGTAGTTCTCGAT
>JBKCTR010000583.1:0-5103 GCA_046318755.1 Planctomycetaceae bacterium | reverse complement strand
ATCCTGATGACGCTCACTTTGAACGCTGTGGCCATTGTGCTGCGTTACCGCCTGCGGAAACGGATCAAGTGGTAGGATGATGGGATGACTGAACCGTCCAGCACTACTCCAGGGAAGAATCTTTACGGGAACGATACCTCTAATCCACTCTTGCCCTCGGCCTCGCAGCCAAAACCCGCTGGGGGTGATGCGAATTGCAAGTTGGCAGTCCGGGGTCTCAGCTTCTTCTATGGGTCCAAGCAGGCGCTGAAGGAGATCAACCTGTCGATTCCGCCGAACGCGGTGACAGCCCTGATCTGCCCTTCGGGCTGTGGGAAGACGACGTTGCTGAGATGTTTGAACCGGATGCATGACTTGTACCCCGGGAACCGTTACATCGGCGAAATTCAGATGTATCCCGAAGGGATCAACATCATCGGACGCGATGTGGATCCGATGGAAATGCGGCTGCGGGTGGGCATGGTGTTTCAGAAACCGAATCCGTTTCCGAAGTCGATCTTCGAGAACGTCGCGTTTGGGCTGAGGCTGGCAGGTTTGCGGGCTGCCGCCGAGATCAATGAGCGGGTCGAAAAATCGCTGCGGGCGGCCGCCCTCTGGGAAGAGGTGAAGGACCGCCTGAAGGAGAGTGCTTACGCCCTGTCGGGGGGGCAGCAACAGCGGCTGTGCATTGCCCGGGCCCTCGCCCCCGAACCGGGTGTGCTGTTGTTCGACGAGCCAACCTCCGCCCTGGATCCGGCCTCGACGGCCCGCATCGAAGACCTGGTCTATGAACTCAAAGATCGGCTGACGATCGTCATTGTCACGCACAACATGCAGCAGGCGGCCCGGGTCTCGGACCAGACCTGCTTCTTCTACCACGGCGAGCTCATCGAGGCGAACACCACGTCGCAGATGTTTGAACATCCCCGACAGGAACTCACCTCACGGTATCTCACCGGGCAGTTTGGTTAACCGCCTGTCGGTCGACCGTTGCTCTCGGCAGACCGATCGCCGTTGTTCCGAAAATCGTGTTCCCAGTCGGCCCGCGAAATCGACGGTCGCGGGCCGATCTTCCAGAGGGCCTCGTCGGTTCCCGGGTTCATTTCCAGGTGCTGATTGTCGAAATGGCTCCCAGGATCCCCACGATCCAGAAGTAGATTCCCACCAGCACCAGTCCCGCGCGAGACAGCCACCCGGGACGCAACGGCTCAGGCATGAGCCGGGTGTTGATGACCAGCACGTGCCAGCAGCTAAAACCCAACGCGAAGTTGTAGACAAATCCGGCGATCGACAGCAGTTTGGAGGGCTCGGCAATCCACGCCAGCATGCACAGGCTGACCACCGCGTAAACCCCCAGCACCGCGAAATACAACACGCGGATTTTGGAGGCATCGACTTCGCGCAGACGCTTGCTGGAGGTCCAGAAGACGTCGACCCAGCGGCGCACGAACCCATCAATCGTTGACGCCATGCTGGGGGCCAGCACCAGAAAGCCGCAGAAGAGCGTGAGGAACCGGAAGACGCTCCCCATGGACGAACCCAAGACTTCCCCCACGGCTTGTCCCACGCCATTGGAGGTGGCGACAGGGCCCATCCACTTGTTGCTCAGATCCATGCCCCGGTCCAGGAACTCAATCGACAGCATGCTGGGAAGCGCCAGCCCGAAAAAGCAGGCAGGCCCCCACACCATGAATTGATCCCGCACCACGTGACCGACCCAGGCCCGCCAGCGCGGCAATGATTGCTCGGTTGGAATGAAGACCGTTCCCTCATGGGAGAGGGTGATGTCATTTCCACCGACCAGACTGGGGATCGCTCCCACATGCGCTCCCATGCCCCATCCCTGATCCCGCGTGTAGTTGCTGATGGGGGTGTTGGTCAGGCCTCCCTGGCCGGAGATCGCCACCAACGCCGACAGCAGACCGATTTCTTTGATCCCCAGTGATGGGATTTTCCCGTCCCACAGCGAGGCAAACAGGTTGACCACTTCATTTCCTTGCCCTGTGGGAATGTTTCCGAACTTGAAGAACCCGGTGAAGATTTCGACCCAGGTCGACGAATGCGAGAAAAACACCGCCAGCACCAACAGAAAGCCCATCACCGTCACAATCTTGAAGGTCATGACGGCCTTCAGCGAGTTGTAGATCTTTCCGCCGAAGATCATCGGCAGCAAGGCCGCTGCGAAGATGCCCAGAGACAAGATCCGGAGAGTCGTCGCGTTGGCGGCCATCAATTCCGGCGTCGGTTCCGGGCCTCCCTTCAACACCAGCAGCAGGGGAATGGCGGCACTGGCGGCCAGATAGGGGAAAGCCGTTCCGATGTCCAGCAGCAGGTAGATCCAGACCCAGAACTTCGGACCGGGCTGCGTGCGAAATTTGCCCGTGAAGATCGGCTCGCCCGTATACAGCGTGTACCGGCTGATCTCGATGTTGTAGATGATCTGCCCGAGGATGCTCATGGTGGCCAGCCACAACAGGCTCCCCCCGAACTTGGCCGTGACTTGCGGACCTGTCAGCCATTCGCCTCCGCCAATGGCCGCCCCCCCCATCAGCAATCCCGGACCGAGGTACTGCCACAGTTTGCTCCATTCAAACCGGGGGGCCTCGCCCAAGTCCCCCAGTGACCAACGGGGCATTTCGTGCGAGCCGGGCCAGGGGGCCTTCGATTCTGTGGCAGCCGCGGGGTGGTGGGCCATGCGATTCCTCGATTCGGGCGCGAATCAACAACGCGGTGGATTCAGGGGCAATCAACGGATTGGTCAGTCGCCTCCGCGGCGGCTCAGCCAGCCGCCGCACAAGCGTTCGAAGTTACACGAAGTCGTGTTCCCCTTGCCTGACGGTCAGCACCGGGCAGCCGGCGCTGCGGACAATCTTCTCGGCCACCGAGCCCAACAGCAGATGGGTCAGGGCACTGCGGCCGTGTGTTCCCACCACCAGCAGATCGGCCTCTTCCTTTTTGGCGGCGGCCACGGTCTCGACCGCCGGGTTTCCATGCGGCAGCACAATCCGGCTGTTCTTGATTCCCGCCTGCGACAGCAGGGCTTCACATTCTTTCCGGGCATGCTTTTCATGCAGCTCGGCGAGATTCGGGGGAAAGTAGCCCTCCATGACGGGGGGCAGCGTCGACAGGAAGTCGGGCTTTTCCAGCACATGGCAGAGGATCACCTCGGACTGGAACGCCTCGGCCAGGGTGGCGGCATACTTCAGCGCCAGGCGCGAATGCTGGCTGAAATCGGTCGCCACGAGGATCCGCTTGAGATTGATCATCGGCCAGTCTCCCTGAGTGCAACGGTTGAAGTCGGAACCTGGGCCGGGTCGCGGGCAAGCCGTCCCGGGTTTGGTCCTTGGCAGAAGTTCCAAACCATAACGGAAGGGAACAAGCCCCCGCCAGTCTCGCCCCCCGGTCCCAGCGGCGTGATGGGCTCGCTTGACGCCGGGATGGAAGACAGTCGATATCTTCGGAACAACATCCCCAAGTCGCATCGAGTTTCCCCCTTCCCGCTGATTCCCAGACCGTGTGAGCCCACTGTGACCAAGCCCCCCGCCGATCCCCCTCCCACACTGGGTGTGGTTTCGGGTTCCCTGCTGATCATGGCCAACATGATTGGTGTCGGTGTCTTCACCACCACGGGATACATGCTGTCGGCTCTCCAATCGGTTCCGGCGATCCTGCTGGCGTGGGCTCTGGGGGGGTTGGCGGCCGTCTGTGGGGCACTCTCGTATGCCGAACTGGGGGCGGCCATTCCCCGCAATGGGGGAGAGTTCCAGCTTCTGTCTCGCATTTATCATCCGCTGCTGGGGTTTCTGGCGGGCTGGGTGGCGCTGGTGGTGGGCTTCGCGGCCCCCCTCGCCTTCTACGCCCATGTGTTTGGCGACTATCTCTCCCAGTTGCTCCCCATCTCTCCCCTGTTGGCGGGAACGGGTCTGGTCGTGGTCTTCGCGGTCACCCATGCGCTGTCGGTGGGGCAGGGGGTTTGGGTGCATAGCCTGGCCACGCTGCTGAAGCTGCTGTTGATCCTGCTGTTTGTCGGCTTGGGCTTTCTGAAAGGTGATCCCGCGCGGTTGTTTTCTGGTGCGGGACCACCCCTCTCGGCGGCGGTGTGGCAGTCGGCCTTTGCCGTGCAGTTGGTGTATGTCTCGTTCTCGTATTCGGGTTGGAACGCGGCCGCCTACCTGTTGGGGGAGTTCCACAATCCCCAGCGGGATGTGCCCCGCGTCGTGCTGTGGGGGACCGGCCTGGTGACCCTGTTGTATGTCGCCTTGAATGCCGCCTTCCTGGTGGCCGCTCCCCCCGATCAGTTGGCCGGTCGGGAGGACATTGCCCGGGTGGCCGCCACGCATCTGCTGGGAGAGGGGGGAGGGAAGTTCGTCTCGTTGCTGATTGCGCTCGGGCTGGTGTCGACCGCTTCGGCGAATCTGCTGACCGGCCCCCGGGTCTACGAGGCCATGGGGCGCCGGCATCCGCGGCTCGCGTGGCTGTCGGTGCGCCGCGCCGGGGGGGGACCGGTCTGTGCCATCGCACTGCAGTCGGTCTTGGCTTTGGGGATGCTGGTGTCGGCCAGTTTCGAGACACTCATGGCCTACATTGGGGTCACGCTGTCGCTCAGTGCGGCGACGACCGTGTTGGGACTGTTCGTGTTGCGCCGCCGCGAACCCGGCCTGACGCGGCCCTACCGGGTGATTGGCTATCCCTTCACACCCCTGGTCTTTCTCCTGCTGGAGGGCTGGATGATTGGGCATGCTCTGTGGAATCAGCCGGTGACCGCCGCCTGGACCGTCGGCACTTTGTTGTGCGGAGCGGTTCTTTACGTCGTCGTGGGACGAGAGGCCGAACCGTCTCCCGGGGGGTCGCTTCCGCGCGATTGAATTCGCACTTCCGCTTGTCCCCCCCGGCCCATTCGTTAGGATGGGAACTTCGCGGCGTTGATTGCTCGCGCAGGGGAAGAATTCATGTCCGAGGGAGTGCAGATCGATTTCCACCGCCTGTCCCGGGAATTGGGACTGCGGATCGATCAGGTCATCCAGACGGTCGCCCTGGCTGACGAAGGGAACACCGTTCCGTTCATCACCCGGTACCGCAAGGAACAGACCGGGCATCTCGATGAAGAGCAGATCCGCGCGGTAC
>JBKCTR010000582.1:0-3110 GCA_046318755.1 Planctomycetaceae bacterium | reverse complement strand
CCCGTGGGGATCGACACGCTCGTTGTTTTGGTGGTGGTATGACCCGGTAATCCGTGGCGGCGGGGTCCGAGCTCCAGGATCTCCGGCCCGTCCAGGTCGCCCTGCGCCCCGGCCTTCCCATTCCAGACCGGGTCGAATTCCGCTGGAACGAATTCCGCTGGGTCGAATTCCGCTGGGTCAGAACCGGGTGGGCCCCTTCGGCCAGTATCGCGCCGGTTACGGGCGATTTTCGCCCCCCCTCCGGCTATGCTCTGCCACAACAGAGTTCGTTCCCTCGGCATCCGGGAGATCCGTCGATGTGGTGCAGACAGTGGCGTGGCAACAGCCTTCCCTGTGCGATCGGGCTGTGTCTGGCGTTGGGTTGGGGACTGACCGGCTGGGCCGCCGAACCGCGGTTTCGCCTGACCAAACAGGCCGAGTCCCTGCGGATTGAGCTGGATGGTCGCGAGGTGGCCCGCTACGTCTTTCGCGATCCGCAGGTTCCCCGACCGTACTTCGACCGCGTCCGCACCGTGTCGGGCATGGAAGTGACCCGTCCGAATCCTCCCCGCGAAGGAATCGACCCCACCGACCACGTGGGACTGCACACCGGGCTGTGGTTGTCGTTTGGGGATCTGAATGGGCACGATTACTGGCGGCTGAAGGCCCGTACCGAGCACGCGGGCTTTGTGGAGGAACCGGTCGCCGTCGATGGCGAAGCCCGGTTTGCCGTGCGGAACAATTACCTCTCCACCCAGGGGGACGCCGTCGTCTGCACCGAGGTCTGCCGGTATACGGTGCGCACCTGCGCGGCGGGCTGGTTGCTGGCAGCCGACAGCGAGTTCCACCCGGAAGGAACCGAGCTGGTCTTTGGCGATCAGGAAGAGCTGGGTTGGGGCGTGCGGGTCGCGACCCCACTGGTGGTGGATCGCGGCCTGGGGGGCCGCATGCTCGACAGTGCAGCACGGCGGAATGGAGGGCAGATTTGGGGTCAACAGGTTGCCTGGTGCGACTATGCGGGACCGTTGGACGGACGCTGGGTCGGCCTGCAGGTCTGTGCGGGACGCGAGAACTTCCATCCGTCGTGGGCCCATGCCCGGGATTATGGATTTGTCGCGCTGAATCCCTTCGCCCGCCAGGCATTCACGAAGCAGGAGCCCCGCAAGAAGGTGGTTCCGCTGGGAGAGACCCTCACCCTGAGGTTTGGGGTGGTGGTTCATGAATCCGAAACCGAAGCGCAGTGCGATCTGGCGCGGGGGTACGCCGAGTTCGACGCCACCGCGCGGCGGGAAACACTGTTCCGGTCGGGCGAGGCGGGCTACCACACGTTCCGCATTCCCGCCCTGGCGGCCACCTCGCGGGGAACGGTGCTGGCGTTTTGCGAAGGACGCAAATCGTCCGCCAGCGACGAAGGAGACATCGATCTGCTGCTGCGCCGCAGTCTCGATGGGGGCCGCCACTGGCTCCCCACCCAGGTGGTTCATGAAGAAGGGGGGGGCGAGAAAACGACCATTGTCAATCCCTGTGTGGTGGTCGACCGCGACACCGGGGTGATCTGGCTGACGCTGTGCCGGAACAACCGCGATGTGCTGCTGATGTCGAGCCGGGATGAAGGAGCGACCTGGAGCGCTCCGCAGGACATCACCGCTTCGGTCAAGGATCCTGCGTGGGGTTGGTTTGCGACCGGACCCGGGCATGGCATTCAACTGGCCCACGGACGGCACCGGGGGCGGTTGGTCATTCCCTGTGACTGCGGCTTCACCCCGCAACTGAAGAACGAAACCCAGCATTCGCTGGTGATCTACAGCGATGACCACGGGGCGACCTGGAAGCGGGGCACCCCCACCGAGGCGGCGATGGATGAGTGCCAGGTGGCCGAACGCGACGATGGCACGCTGCTGCTCTCGTTGCGGAATTACCGGGGAAAAAATCTGCGGGCCTTCGCCACCAGTGTCGATGGTGGCGAGACCTGGTCGAGCCCCGCGCATCATGCCCAGGTCAGTTGCCCCACCTGCCAGGCAGGATTGCTGGGGGTGGGGCCCGCGTCGTCACGAACGCTCGTTTACTGCGGACCCGCCGGCCCCGGCCGGACCAACCTGGGACTGCGTCTCTCGCGGGATGGCGGAGTCACCTGGTCGGAGAACCATTTGATCCAGGCCGGCCCTGCGGCCTATTCCGACCTGTGCGAGTTTCCCGACGGCAGTCTGGGGATTGTGCTGGAGACCGGGGCGGCCAAGGCGTACGAACGCCTCGACTTTGTGCGTGTCGGACAGGCCTGGTGGAATCAGTGAGGGTTGCGTTCGGCCGTTGAACGGCCCGGAACAGCAGCGTCCCTGTCTGTTGGACTGGCCGAGGTGTTTGAGTCAACGGCTCGGAACAAAGAGGCGACCGCTGTGGACGATGTGGCTTCCCTCTTTCTTCGGACTTAGACTGCGTCAGGGCGAGATGCCTTCCGGGCCGACGAGGCTCCGTCCAAGCCCCATTTCGGGAGGGCGAGGCTCCGTCCGAGCCGTAGACCGCCGCCCCACCGACCCCACGGGCTCGCGCGCTGACCTGGATCGTGTCCTTCTCTCCCAAGGGGGAGAAGGTGGGCGATAGCTCGGATGAGGGGGCCACCCGCGACCTGGACTACGGCGCTCCCGCCGTCTTCCCATGCGGCCGGCACGACGCGGACCTGGACTACGGCGCTCCCGCCGTCTTCCTATGCGGCCGGCACGACGCGGACCTGGACTACGGCGCTCCCGCCGTCTTCCCATGCGGCCGGCACGACGCGGATCCAAAAACCAAGACTCCCGCGCAAAACCAACCCCCACCCGCCCCTCCGCGCACCGCATTCGCCCCTGAATCCCCCATTCCGCCAAGATGGGGCTCCGTCCGAGCCGTCCCAGCGAACAGCCCACGCCCCCAGTCGCTGCGTCGTTTCACCGCAGACCTCCGACCCCACGGACACAAGGACTGTGGAGTCGGGCTCACGGCCGACTTCGGTTTCCGGGTGCCCCGCACAAGACCTCGACGAAGACGAACGTGTGGCGACCACGGGACCGACAAACCTGGAGGTTCGTCGCCACGGCCCAGTTTCAAACCCGCCCCGCTTCGCACGCACAATCCCTCAGGGGATTTCTACCAGAGCC
>JBKCTR010000581.1:0-3380 GCA_046318755.1 Planctomycetaceae bacterium | reverse complement strand
GAACTCAGGTAGCCGGTTCCGGCATAAATGTTGGGCAACGTCGGAATGCAGACGTAAGGCGGCAGGTTGTTCCGCGGTCCGAACTCGTGACTGATCACCGAGCCAATGCTGGGGAACTGCAGCGCCGGGCTGGGGCGATACCCGGTGTACATGTTGTGCGTCCCCCGCTCGTGGGCCGCCTCGCCATGCGTCATGGAGCGGATCACGCACAGCTTGTCGGCCAGGGCCGCACTCTTGGCCAGCGTGTCGCCGAACAACACGCCCGGCACCTTCGTCTGCACATTCCCCATCTCACCCCGATACTCAATCGGAGCGTAGGGCTTCGGGTCGAACGACTCCTGGTGAGCCATCCCACCGGGCAGGAAGATATGGATGATCGACTTCGCCGTTCCCTCGAAGTGGGCGTAATCCTTCTTCTCGGCCCGGGCTTCACTCCGCAGCAGATCGGCCAGCGTGAGGCTGCCAAACCCCGCCAAAGCCCCCACCGTCAGAAAATTGCGGCGGTTGACCTTGCGAAAATGGGCGGGATCGTCAGACCAGGTCCCGGTAATAGGACGGGGGGCAGTATCCATGTGGAAACACCGACTCCTGAAAGGAACAGAATCTGTCAAACTTCGAGGGAATCACAACGAAAGATTCTTCCACAGCATCGACAAAATCGAAGGCCGGGAGCGAATCGTTGATCGGCGGGGCTGAAAGGCGGGAACGCGCAGTCCGTCCAGTCCTTGGGCAACACATGAGCGCTTGGTGATACGATAGAGAGCCCCTGTCGACAATGTCAAGTATGCGGGGGACGCCCAGGGAATTCGCCTGCCGTATCAGTTTTGCCGATCTTGAGGGTAAGCCCCGACCCCGTTCCGCACAACTCACGCCTGTCCAGATCCTTCGCCATCATGAATACCGACCCGGAAGTCGCGCGGCTGCAAGACCAACTCGAACAACTGCAGCACCAATTGCTGCGGGCCCAACGGCTGACCTCGGTGGGTGAACTCGCCTCGTCGATCACCCACGAGTTCAACAATGTGCTCACAACGGTCATCAACTATGCCAAGCTCGGACTGCGGCACCAGGATGCCGAGTCGCGGACCAAGGCGTTCGAGAAGATTCTCGCTTCCGGTCAACGGGCCAGCCGCATCACCACCGGACTGCTCGCCTACTCCCGCCGGGGGACTGAACGCCGCGAGGCGACCGACCTGGGGGTCCTCATCCGCGATGTGCTGCTGCTGGTCGAAAAAGACCTCGAGCACCACCGCGTCCGGCTGGAAACCCAACTCCCGCCGCACCCCGTCTGCAGTGCGGTGAACGCCGGCCAGATCCAGCAGGTCGTGCTGAACCTCATGGTGAACGCCCGACAAGCGATGCCCCAGGGAGGGGTACTGACGGTGACACTGGCGGCCGATGTCGGACAGAAACTGGCGCAGATCGGCATTCAGGACACCGGGACAGGAATCGCCCCCGAGCACCTGGCCAAGCTCTTCCAGCCGTTTTTCACCACGAAACAGGCGGATGAGAAGGGCCAGGGGGGGAACGGCCTCGGGCTGTCGCTCTGCCAGGATGTGATTCAGTCGCACGGTGGTGCCATCCGGGTGGAATCGGCAGTGGGCCGGGGAACGCGGTTCCTGGTGACCCTGCCGCTCGAAAGCCTCTCCGCCCCGCTGTCTCCCGCAGCCGCGGTCTTGCAGCAGCGGGCGCAACAACAGCTCACCCCGCCCGCCGTCTCTCCCGCCAACCCCCCTGCCCCCAAGAGCCCGGCGCTGACCACCGAAAAACGCCCCCGCCCCCTCCGCACGCTGAGCAAAAAGACGGGCGAGTAACCCCCGTGCTGACAGACCTCCAGGTCTGTAAGTCAACAACCATCCCTCACCAATTCGACCACCCAACAAAAAAACGCTCCATCCAGCGCTCTGCCGGCCCCCAGCTCCACCATCCGGCCGCGTCCCCCATCCCACGTACAGGCTGACAAGCCTGTTCCACGCCCCCCTCCGTGGCGACAGACCTCCAGGTCTGTCGGTCCAGAAATTCAAACTGCCTCGACGATGTCAGAGATATTTGGCAAACCGGTGCCGGGCGGTACTTACCGACCTTGTTCCAGTCTCCAGTGGGAAGGGAACCCCGTTCTCGGAAAAATGGCCTGGGCTTCCCTCAGCATTTCGCTCCAGATGTCTGGAGCGTATCTGCTGGACAGGTGAAACAAGAGAAGTTGACCCACGCCGGCTTCCCGGGCCAGTTCCGCTGTCAGCCGGGTGGTCATGTGGAAGTGGCGCTGTGCGACAAAGTATTCGCTACTCAATCACTTGCTCGATCCTTGTGTGATCCGATACCCAACCTCGCTCCGTGTCTGGAAGACCATCGGCATGATCGTGGCGAGCGCACACAACCGACGTGGTGGCCATGGGGGTCGGGCTGTGACTGGGGTGATAACGACCCTCGGCCTTCGCCACAAATTTCTCGCCAACCCACCCCCTACCGCGCAGAGTTGACTTCTCTCAGCCCCGAGTTGCCGCCTCAGCGGCTCCCCGGGGTACGCGTACCCCAACAGCACCTGAAACCTGAAATTGGTTCCTTTCGTCGTGGGCTCGCTCAATGATCGATCACTCATCATCAGACCGAGTGTCGAAAGCAATCCTGACAGGAGAAAGATCGTGCTGGGGATGGCGACCTGGGGTCGTCGCCTGCGCGACAACCCCAGGCTGAGGGAAGTATCCCCTACGGGGAAATATTTGGGTGGGCGAGGTGGATGCCGGTGCGAACTGTACGAACTCGCGGCGCAATCTCTGGGCCGATTTGTTTGGATACTGTCGCTCGCCGCTTCGGAATCCGAACGCCCCTCCGATCGTTCCTCACCCCAGCGTTACATCTCCGGCCGGCGGTTGTGTGCGGCAGTGCCTCGGCCCCCGAGAGGCAACTCTCGGCCTCGGCGAAGTTGGCCCACCGGAGGTGTCGACCGGGCTGCGCCGAGTCACTCCTCCTGTGCCGCACGGGCGATGCCAACCTGCCTGGCCGATGCCAGTCACCCAAGTCAAAACCGTGCCCGCGTGGGGGCGGCAGACTCGCTTCCGGTTCGCCGCCGGCGATCACCCGGGCGGCCACGCATCGTGTTGAATCCAAGCATCGCGGCCAGGGCCATTCCCAGCAGTGACACGCTGCCGGGTTCCGGGATTGACAGGAGGTTTCCAAATCTCTGGGCATCGTCGTCGGAAGATGAGTTAAAGCCTACGCCATGCCCCGCCAACTGAACCGTTCCAAAGACTTCTCCGTCTATCCAACGCCAGTCGGCTGGTATTGGCAAGCCGCTCGGTGCGTCGTCTGCGAACGAGACATTCACGAGTGTCGACTTCTCGTGCATGTAAACCACGTAGGGAGGCAGATCGTACAGATAC
>JBKCTR010000580.1:0-4114 GCA_046318755.1 Planctomycetaceae bacterium | reverse complement strand
AACCAGTTGCTGTTACGCACCCCGGGAATTCGCTTATCAACGCCTGCAGCACTCTCAAACACGAATCCCCCCGCCGCCCCCACCCGCGTATCCCCCGGACCTCCAACCGGATCTCCCAGCCCCAGGCGACAAACGCCCGTCGCCCCAGCCAGACGTGGCGGATGGATCGCTCCTTGGCCACAGCCGATCATGAAACTCCTGGAAAGGGAATCGGCGCATTGTCAGCTCGGACCCAAGGATTGGGATTACTGACTGTGTCGGTGTATTGCACCCAGACAACCAACCAGTTGCTGTTACGCACCCCGGGAATTCGCTTGTCAACGCCTGCAGCGTTCTCGAACACGAAACCAGTCCGGGGGCTTGAATACTCGATGATCGTCGCCACGGTGGGGTCCACTGAGGGGGCAGTCGCCGCTTTGGCCTCGGCCTCTGTTGCGAAGATTTGTCCCCCCGCCGCGACAATCGGGTTGGAGGACCGTGCCACGGCCCCACTGCAATACGTCAACTTGCCACCCAACTGGGGTTGCGGAACTCTCGGCTGTGGTCGGGCAACAGTACATGAATCCGGTCCCAACGCGAACTCGCGGTCTTTCCGCACACTCTCGAACTGCAGTGTGATCTGCGAAATCTGGACGATTTTCGTCCCACGTCGGCCCCGGAATTTGGCCCACACGACCAGGCGATTGTCGGCTCCCATCACCGCACCCGGCACCCGGTGATCCTTTTGGGTCTGGTAGTCCACCGCAAAGTCATACAGGTACTGATCCGGTGCCGACGACCCATCGATCGGAGCGACAGGAACGCACAATGCCTTGACCGCCGCCTTGGGAGGCAGGGCCCTCACTCGGTCGTTCGTCCGCTGCACCAGGCCATAAACCACAACATTTCCCTCATGATTGGGAGGCAGGAACAGCGTTCCACTGGCCGTAATCCGAGGATCCTTCGATGTCCCCTGCACCAGCACCCTCGGGGGCTCACAAGTGCTGGGCAGCTCGGGAGAAAACAGCAAATTCAGTGGCAGATCGTCCATCGTCTTGGCAACTTTCGATGCCGCTGGTTTACCAGCCGGTTTCTTGGAACTCGCCGCAGCTTTCTTCTTGCTCATCGTTCTCTTCTTGCTCATGGTTGAAACTTCAATCGCGGGGGACTCAGTTGAACAGAACCCCCTTGCAACACCAGACCCATGGGGCCCCCCACGATGGGGTTGCCCGGCGGATCCGTCACAGGACAGGCGTACCATTTCTGGTTCAGGAGGAACTCCGTCAGACGCCCCTCAGTCAATCTCAGGGTCAGTTGGAATTCCTCGGGGGACCTCTCGTCACTGAACACCCGCTGCGGGACGGGCGCACCTTCCCAGCGCAATCCTCCCGCCTTCGGATCGATCCGCCACAGCGCATGGACAACATAGACTTCCCGGGGCAGATTGATGGGGGCTGTGCTGTACATGAGCAATCCCATGAATTCCACCCCTCCCTGAAGAGTTGGCACTTCACGAAAATTGTAAAAAAAACCGCACCACAGGTCGTAGTCATCCGGAGCGATTTGCAACTGCACCTCTTGCAGCGGCTTCTCACAAACCATCGAGAATGGCAGAAACTGCGGATAGGCTGTCGTCAGCAGAACCTTGCGGTCATCCGGTGTCACCAGAAACAGCCCATGCTCACGACGACCCGGAAAATTCAACAGCCCCGGTGGAACCGGCAACGCTCCCTGCCACTTGCGCGCGTGGTGAAACTCGGAAATCGGCTGGATCAGGTTCCGCGCCACTTCGGGCAATGGCTCCTCGGCCTCGGGTTGCCGATTCTCGCCTGCCACGGTGGCCACCGATCGCTGGCCCCCCGACCCAGCAGATTCGGTTGACGCCGTCCTCTCCCCGCCCCACCAACCTCGCCCAATGTCTCTCCCGATGTACAGCGTCGCCGGTAACGCGAGCAACACAGCCAACGTGGCCCCCAAGAGGACCTTGGGGTTCCAGCTCGCTCGTGGACGCTCCGTCGGAAGAATGCGGCACTCTGCATTCACCAACACCCCGCGCAGCCGCCGCGCCACATCCCCCGCCGTGATGTTCCGCTTCTTGTCGTCTTTTTCCAGCATCGCCAGGCAGACCGCCTGCACCTCTTCGGGTACCTCGCCAGTCAGCTCCCGGGGAGGCTGCGCACGCAGTTCCGGATCGGCCAGCCACTGTTCGTGCAACACGCGATCCGGCAACCCCGGCCGCCGCCCCGTCAGCCACTCGTACAGCACCACCCCCAACGCATAAATATCGGTCCGCCCCCCCGTGATCCCCGCCGCCGCCACCCCCTGCTCCGGTGCCTTGTAACACCAGGTCCCCCCCGACGCCGGTCCCTCCCGGACCTGCTGCTCTTCACTGGTCGCCAGGCCAAAGTCGGCCAGGTACACCTGCCCCTCCTCGTCCAAAAGCACGTTCGCCGGCTTGATGTCCCGGTGATAAATCTGCTGCGCGTGCGTCAGCCCCAGTGTCTCCGCCAACTCGGCCACCACCCGGCACGCCTCCCGCCAATCCCGCCGACGCTCCCGAATCCGCCGCTCCAACGTCCCCCCCGGCAGGTACCGGGTCACCAGGTAGGGCCACCCGGCACTCACATCGGCATTCAACACCTCCAGGACCCGTGCCCCTTGCCTCCGCAGCATCTCCAGCTTCTGCCCTTCGGCAAAAAACGCGGTGTGATGAGGCGAGTTGAAATGCATGGGCCGCAACAGCTTGATCGCCACCGGCCGATGCAACAGCGTGTCCCACCCCTTCCAGACCTCGCCAAATCCCCCCCGTCCCAGGAACTCTTCCAGTCGATACCCCCCCAACATCACCCCTGCCCGCCAGGGACTGAGATCCTCCACGGGAACCCGACGCCGGGCCGGTGCAACCGGAACAGGCTGAACCCGGGCCGCATCCCGCTGGACCAAATCCCTCTGGTCCGGATCAAGCTGGGTCGGCACGAGCCTCTCCAGGTCCGGGGTCGCCAGCGACCACTCGATCTCGGCCCGGGTGTCCACCCCTGTCTGCCCGCGCGTCGAAAATGCGATGCTGACGGCGTCCGACGCTTCGGGATACCGTTGCCGATATTCCTCCTCACTCGCCTCTTCCCCCCGCTCCCGCCGGGCCTGCACTTCAATACGTAGCAGGTTCATCAAAGCCGAAGAGCGTTCCTCCCGCGGCAGCCTTTGCAAAAATGAGTCGAGATCGGGACGGCGGCCGCTGCACCAATTCTCGGCGAACTCGCTGCACAGCCTTTCCACATGGGACTGCACTCGGGTCGGCTCACCCCCCCCGTCGGACTGTTGCTGCTCGGCCATCCCCGCACCCTTTCCATCGTCCGAAGCGGTCCGACCCGACCTGTCCACCTGTCACTTGCCCCTCGACTGAGGGATCGTCCTCCGTCTGCACTCTCCTCTTGAAGGAGTCAAAACGGGGTGAAGGATGTGACATTCGGCCAAATTTTTTTGGGAGAGATCAGCTTTCCCCCCCCCGGACACAGAGCCCAACTCCTTCACTCAAGGCCGATCCGGCCCCTGCATCCACCAGGTCCTGGCCTCGTCCCGCGCCCCACCCGGCCACTGGTCCCGACCCCACGATCGAGTCGCCTCCAATGGATCTTCTGCCGATCACTGTGGCAGACCAGCCGCAGCCCCAATTCTCAACCCCCGCCCGCGCCATGGCCGAACTCCAGTCTCCCACCCTTTTGTGTTCCCAGTTCACCATTGGGTGGCCCTGTCTCGCTGGGTGGCCCCGCCTCGTGAGACTTCACGCTTGAACGGGTCTGGGCGGTGCTGGACAAGGTGTCCCCATCCCGGGTGCCGCGCGTTCCTGTGTGTTCCTCGCGATTTGCGCGGGGGGACGGATCGACGGCCGCACGATGTCCCTCTCGCCTGCCAAGTGCCAAATCCGCTGCGCCCGGCTGAACTTCGAGACGTCCGGCGGGTCGAGTCACAACACACGGACCGCGGCCCCGGGGGGGGGGGGGGCTTGGGGGAGGGCGTTCAGTCGGGTAACACCAGGGGAGGTTCCCGCATCCGCCTAGGCAGCGGGGTGAACCACGACCTTCGCCATCACCCACCGGTCATGAGCCGCACACGAATCCCCCCCCCGCCCCCCCCC
>JBKCTR010000579.1:0-9769 GCA_046318755.1 Planctomycetaceae bacterium | reverse complement strand
GGCGTAAAGAGGAAGTCACGCCGTTACGTCTCATTCCGCCCCCCCACCCAGGTTGCCCGCCCATGACTTCGAATTCACCGCTTTCCGCGGAGTCTTCCGCAGGACCGGTCCAGCCCGGATTCTTCCAGCGTCTGGCACTGGTGGTGGGTTTGACGGTCGTCATGGGGCTGGCCTGGAAGGGTTGGTCGGCTTGGAGGAACCAGCCTGCTCCATCACGACCCGTTGTTTCTGTTGATCCGTTCAGTGAGGAGGTGGATGTCAATCCTGGCTATATCGGGGCGCAGGCCTGTTCGGAATGTCATCAGACACGTGTGGAGGAATGTCTCTCCAGCCCCCACTTCCGAACTTGCCGCGTACCGCAAGCGGGTGAACTTCCGGACACATTCAGCTCGGAGGCTGGGGGCTATCTGGCTCGCTCGGCTGGCGTGCAGTTCGACATGCGTCAGGTTGGCAACCGGTTTTACCAGCGCAGCCAATCTCTGACTCCGCGTGGGACTCAGCAGTCGGAAACATCGATTGATCTCGTGCTGGGGGCGGGCAAGGCGGACGACGTCTATCTGTCGTGGCGCGAGGATGGATCCCTGTTCGAGTTGCCCGTGGCTTGGCTCTGGCCCACCAGGCAATGGGCTTCCAGTCACTTTTGTACTCCCTTCGGCGAAGGAGATTTCTCCCGGGGTATGACCGTGCGGTGCATGGAGTGTCATACGACCTGGATGGAACATGCTCCGGGCACGAATTTGTTTCGGCACGAGGGGGCCCTGCTGGGAGTCACCTGCGAGCGCTGCCACGGTCCCGGGAAGGAGCACGCCGATTACCACCGGCTGAATCCCGGTCACTCGGCCGCGCATATTCTCAATCCGATCAGTCTGGATCGAGAGCTCTTGATTGAGGTCTGCACACAGTGTCACAGCAACGCCATCACTCATCGGAAGCCCCCTTACAGCCATCGGCCGGGAACGCCCCTCTCCGAGTCGTATCGCACCCACCAGATCGCCCATCCGGAGAATGACCATGTCGCTGATCAGATCACACATTTGAGGAAGAGTGTGTGTTTCCAGCGCGACGAGTCGCTGACCTGCATCACCTGCCATGATCCCCATCAGAGGGCCACGTCTGCTCCCGCGTCGGCGGCCTGTGCCAAGTGTCACGAGTCGTCCGATTGCCGTCAGTTGCCGTCACTGCCGGAGGCACTGCATTCGAAATGTGTCGACTGTCACATGCCCAGCCGGCTCAAGATCAACATCAAGTTCGAGGTGGAAGGGGACAATTTCGTTCCCCCGATTCGCCGATCTCAACATCGGATCGGAATTGACGAGTTGGCCCGAGATGAGGTGCTGTATAACTGGCACCGGCAGCAGACGGGCCCCGAGAGTCAGGCCGAGACGACCCGGTTGGCCGAGCGACTCATCAATCACTGGTTGTCCGAGGCCGAAGCCCGGGCGGACGAGAAGCGGTTTATGGCGGCGATCGCCGCGGTGCGCGAGTCCCTGACAATCGGTGAGACGCCCCGGGCTCGCGAGATGCTGGGCCAACTGGTGGAGGCCCAGGAGTTGCTTTACCTGGAGTGGGCTCGCGCGCTCGACCAGATTCTGAAGAACAAACCAGAGGAGGCTCGGAAAACCCTGGAAAAGCTGCTGACCATTGATCCGCGGAATGCCGATTACCATGCCAAGTTGGGGACTGTTTTGGTCATTCTCGGAAAGCCTCAGGAAGCCGTCCCCCACCTGGTACGGGTTGCGGAACTCGACCCGAACAATGCCTCGGGGCTGGGGGTGCTGGGGCGCATCGCGTACAGCAACCAGAAATATGAAGCGGCTCTGGAACAATGGGAACAGGCGGCGGAAATCGAACCGTTGCTGCCCCAGTTGCAATATGACATCGGGTTGGCCTTGCTCGAGTTGCAACGTCCGGCGGAAGCCGTGCAACGGCTGGAGCGGGCGGCCAGCATGGATACCGCCCGACCAGACATTCTGATTGCTTTGGCCGAGGCCTTCGCAGCCAACGGGGAGTGGAACCGGTCAATCGAAACGGCAACCCAGGCCGGTGGACTGACCGAAGGGGGCGATCCCGAGCAGTCAGAGAAGCTCTTTCAGTGGGTCGAGACTCTCAAGGAGCGGGCGGAGAAGGCTCAACAGGGGGGCCAGCGATCCTCCCGCTGAATCCTGTCACCTGATTCGCAACGGATCCAGGACCACTTGGGAGCCAACTTGTCCGCGGGGACGAGGTCGTTGGCTCCCGCCAAGACTGTGTCGAGCGAGTGTCAACCGCGCCTCTGGCGTCTCATCGACCTGAAGACAACGCGAGGCCAGGCTGGCTGCAAGGCGCCGAGAGTCCAGCGACTCCCCGGCATTCCGTCGGGCAAACCCGGTCTGTGACCGGGCTTCAGGCTGCCAAACCGTCAATGGGCGTGGGATGGATCGGAATGTTTCAGGACACTTCTTCCCACCACTCCACCCAGCAGAATTCCGCCGAGCAAGCACCATCCCAATTTGTTCGGGAGGCCCTGTGGGATCACCCCAGCCGTGTCTTGAGTGTGCAGCAGCGAGGCCAGCAGCGGAAAGCTCAGCAGCAAAATCAGGGCGGCCAGAGCGGCGGCTCCGGCCAGATGGCCTGGACGCCCCCGGGTCCCCACAACGGTCCAGGTCGAGAGTCCGATCGCGGCGGCAATCCCCAACCAGGTCGGGAGCTGGTGTGACATCACGTGCAACTGGCTTTTGATGGGATCGGGCTGGCCGGTTGCATCCAACGTGTTCCAGTTTTTCAGGCTCTCTTGCGACTGCAGTGAAACCAAGGCTCCCACCGCGGTCAACAGTCCACCCAGAATGAATCCGGTGACCAAACCACGGACGGCTCCCCGCGTCCCCGCCAGACCGGCACCGATCGCCAGCGAGATCGCACCCGCCAGGCAGGCGCCCATGCAGCCGAGGGCGAGTGGGGCATTGCTGTGTGCGGCCCTCCGCTGTTCATTCAGGATGCGAGCCATCTGTTCGGGGTTGTAGATCCCCTGGGCGCCCTTCAGGTCATCCGGAACGATGACGGGAAACTGTGCCTCGAACGTGTTCAGCAACCACGCCCCCAGAAGTCCTCCCAGAACTCCCAGAACAAGGTAGACCGTTAGGGGCTGGGCAGATGCCTTGCCGGTCGTGGAGGTCGAGTTCTTCGGGCGGGGATCAGTCATGGGGGAAACACCGGAAAAGGAAGCTCACAACGTGATGTTTTGGGAGCATCTCACAGCAGGGTACCCGTGGCAAGGGTGCAGGTCGCCAGCCCCAATGGTTGACCAGAATGGCTGACCAGAATTCCGGGGTGGTGGCCGTCTTACAAGAAACCCACAGCCGCTGAATGCCGCTGACCACAGGGATGGATACAATTTCCTTTGGAGCAAGCTGCATCGGAGAGGTTCCCGTTTCCAAGTCCCTAGGCTGATTTTGTACCGTGCCACCTGCTGCTACTTCTCTGCCGAAGCCCACCTGCAGGAACCGATTCCACGGTTTCCCCCTGCTGTGGTGCCTGATGTTGGTGACCCTCGAGGAGGCGCGAGGAGATGGGCGAGAACTGGAGTCCCGGTTGTCGCACCGGGCCCGGGTCAAACTGGACTTTGCCCATCGCGACAGCGAACATCCCGTGCGGATTTTGCTCCCCCCCGAGGTTCAGGCTTTGGCCCGTCCCGATCTGGGGGATCTGCGGCTGCTGGCGACAGCCCCCGCACAGTCGCCGCAGGAGATTCCAATTCGGCTGGCATTTCCCCGTGATCGTGAGGTCGTCGAAGAGTTTCCGGTCGAGTGGAGCCCACTGCCAGCGTCGGAACGTGGACCGCAATGGCTGGTCACGACCGCGGAACCACCCCCGGCGGCCAACGGCCTGATTCTGCAGATGGATGATGCGCACCGGAACAACCGCCATGCCGTGCGTGTCTGGGGGGCCAGGTCGGCCGACGCCGACGAGTGGACACTGTTGACCGACCAGGGGCTGTGGCTGGATCTCTCCCAACCCGGGAGAAGAAAGACTCTCAGCCGCATTTCCTTTTCGCCGGCCAAGTACGCCTGTTATCGGGTGGAGTTGGCGTGCCCCGCCGACTCCCCCGCACCCCCCCTGCGGCAGATCCGCCTGTTGAACCGGTCCGAAGTGCGGGCTCCGCACCATGAGTTCCCGGCGGTCATTCAGGCCACATCGCGAGACAGTACCAACGGCGAACTCTCCCTCACCTGTGCAATCCCTCACGTGGGACTGCCGTTACAGGCTGTGCATTTCGAGGTGGAGTCTCCTGGAGACTACGTGATGACGGCGCGTGTCTCGCTCTCCTCATCGCCCGATCGGCCCGGCACGGTGGTGGGCTCAGGAGACCTGTACCAGTTTTCGAGTTCTGGAATCGCCCAGGTGGAACCGTTGGTGAAGTGTCGGGGAACGACACAGGCATGGCTGCATGTCGTCCTGGAAGCCAGCCCCGAAACCCCGCTGGAGGTCACCGAGGTGACGACCATCGTCAGTGAACGGGGAGTGCTGTTCGATCCGGAAGAGATACCGACGCGGCCCGATGAGCACCTGAGCCTGTATTTTGGGGATCGGCAGTTGGAACTCCCCGCGATCCAAGACGCTCCGCTCGAAGACCCCAGCGTGTGGAATTCGCTCCCCAGCCTGCTCCTGGAGCCTGCAGTCCCCAATACGGGCTTTCGCCCCGCAGGGGGCGAGACCGAGGGGCCAATCGCACAATCGGCGGCGAAGAGTGCCGCATCGAACTCTCGCCTGTGGGGATTGGTGCTGGTGGCGATCGGCTTGGCCCTCATCGGCTGGGGACTGCTGAATCGGCGCCGGTCCTCGCCAAATTGAAATCCGGATCAACCGATCACTCGTCGGGCCAGAACGCAACGCCGACGGGATGACCAACGGCTTCACGCTCTGCGCAGCGCTTCCGACTTGCCAAAAAGTGTGTCCGATGCAGCGACCCGGAAGACGCCGCAGCGTTGCGCGTGTTGGCAACCAGAGCAAGTCGGACTACAGCAGGCCGGCCGAGATCCGTCGGCCGGACAAGTCGGGTGAACGACGCGGATTGGGTGAAAGCCGCGATTAATTGTCGCGTTCATCGGCCGGGCGACGATCGGTCCAGGGAATCTGCAGATCCCGCAGATGCTTGTTGAAGAAGACCATCATGTTGTCTTCCAGCTTGGTCCGTTTGCCGAGCAGATCCGTCCCGCGAAACGCCCCTGGGTACTCCATCAAATACATCCGCTCTTCACTCCGGGGCAGGGCCGAGATCTGATCGAAGGTCTTCTTGGCCTGCCCTTTGTCTTCCTTGTCTTTTTGGCTGACGGCGATCAAAAACGAGATCCCCAATTGCGGGTTTGACAGGAATTTCAGCGGGGCGGCGATATTCAACCCCTGCAGGTTCTGAACAGGCGAGATCAGCACCAAGGCTCGGACATTCTCACCCCGCGGGGTCTCCATTCCGGAACCCGCCGGCGCATCGTCGTAGCGCGGTTTCTGCCAATCGCGAGCGGCGGCGAACGCGGCCACAGTCGCCCCCATCTCGGGACCCACAAAACCGGTCTTGTTCATGTTCAGGTTCCCCTGTTGGTGCTCGGTCAGCAGGAACTTGTTGACTGCCTCCATGTCGAATTCCCACATCTGCGTAAACTCAATTTTACGGGCGGCCTTGCGCGCTGTCTTCTTCTCGGACTGCGCCACCACCCCCACCGCACCGTCCCCTTTCGAGTCGCCGTGGCCCCGCAGGTCGAGGGTCAGCACGGCATAGCCCTCGTTGTGTAACCGGGCGGCGAAGCTGTCACGGCCCTGCCAGATCATGCGGTTCCCATCGGCCATGTGCAGCAGCACCACGACCGCGGCGTCTTTGCCACGGTTGGACTGGAAATAGGTCCCCTTCAGGGTGCCTCCATCCTTGGTCTCCAGGGACCTGACGACTGGCTCGTACTTCTCTTTGTCTTTCTCCTTGGAACCGGCTTTTTGAGCCGCGACAGGAGCGACGGCCAGGGTCGAAAACAGAATGGCCCACGCGGCACAGACCAGACCGCGCTTGACCCGGTGGAGCAATCGTGTGGGCATCAGACCCCTCGAAAAAACAAAAGAGCCATCGAACGCAAGAAGCCTCCCGGAGGACGATTCGTTCGAATGGTCCCGGAAGGTGGGCAAACACCTCATCGTTCGGGATTCTACGAGTCGACGCGTGGGGGGGTCAACGTGCCAACAGCCGTCCCACGGTTCGAACGGCAGTCTCCGTCGCCAACTCCAGACAACCCGGCGCCAACAGCGCAATCGATTCCTGGTAAATGCCACGTCCCCACGCTGAGCTGGGTGGCAAATAGGAACACCGGGCTCCGTTGGCCAGGGTGATCACCACAATCAGAGTCTGCGGGTAGTGATTGCGCAGAATCTGCTGAAAACTCTGGTAGGGCTCTCCCTCGACGGCCACCCAGATCACGTCTCCCCACCGCCACGCGAGAATCGGGAGGGGATAGGCCGGCCCCTCTGGCAGAACCGCCAAGCGAGTCAATTGTCGATCCATTCTTTCGACCATCGCGTGGGCATCCCGCTCGGCCACGGGGTCTCCTCCCCGTTGGGCCGAACGCTCGCGGTCGAGCCAGCTCTCGCGAGCTTGACGGGTTTCGGCGACTGAGGCGAGTTCGGGCCGGTAGGGCAACAGGATTTGCTCCCGCAAGACATCGCAACGGCTGGCGGCGAGTACTGCTTCCTGATCCAAGGGCTGCCAGTCCCAGATTCCCAGGGTCGCGCCCGAGACGACCGGCCCGCGGTAGACTTGCTGCTGTCCGGCGGGCCCCAGTCCCGCGATGGCCGACAGCACGGCATAGCCCAACTGACGGCCGTTTCGGTCGGCAACCGAGGGATCTCCCACGAAACCCTCCCTGGGCCCCAGATCACCAGAGGCTCCCTGCAGGAACAGGCACGGCACCCCAGTGGCCCCCTCCACGACCTCGCGCATGGCCCCGGGATAGTCGGGGCTGATCAGGGTGTTTTCCCAGGCCAGGGTGGTGGGATGGCAGGCGTAATTCACCAGGGTGCCAAGAAGTTCGCCGGTCGGCCGACTGATACGTCCCACGACCACAGTGTCGTCGGCGGGAGCGCCGGGATGGAATCCACAGACGATCTGGCCGGTGACTGGATCGGGAAAGTCTCGCTCGGCGGCCAGATCACACCGTCCGACGGCGTGGTCGATGACGGCCGGAGTCAGTTTTTCGCGCGACTGAACCACCAGGGCGGCGAGGGTTGCCGCCAACTGGTTGAGGTAGGGGGCAATCAGTTCGCCCCCCGGCAAGTGACGGCGGGCCAGGTCCATCAGCCCGGCCGAGTGAGTGTGGGAGTAGGCCAGCAGAATCTGCGTGGGGGGAACGCCCGTCACCCGTTCCAGTTCCGCCAGCAACTGCGATTGTTCGCCCTGCCAAAGCAGGCAGTGATCGAGCGCCACCAGGTACCAGGGGGCGTGTTGACCCTGGCTGGGGGCCAGGCAGGCAACCGTAGCCGTCAGCGGACGATGCACCCCCGTGGCGCGATCGTGTCGGGCCGCCCCCCACATGCGGTGATAAATTCCCACCGGCGGCGTGATGTCTCCCCGAGCGATGCCGGCCTGACAGAAGGTTTGCGGGGGGCGGACAGCGGTGGCGGACATGCAGCAGGGCCTCGCAGGGCGTCTTCGAATGGTCGCGGTGGAGGGGAGGGGGCTGGGGAATTCGCTATTCGTCGCTGAGCAACACGGCCCAGCCCTGGGCACCCACCAGGTGCTGGAGAGTGATCTTGACCGCGGCCATCATGGGGTAGGCGAGGATCAACCCCAGCACACCCCAGGCCCAACCCCAGTAAGACAGCCACAGAAACATCAGGGTCGAGTCGAGATTGAGCTGTTTCCCCGACATCTTGAGCTCGACGAAATCAATCCAGAAGATGCGATTGAGGATGATGAGTATCCCCAGAATGGTGGCCGCGGTGGCATTGTCGAGATCGAGATAGGCCAGGCCAACGGGGGGCACACAGGCCGCCATGCTGCCGATGTAGGTGATGTAGTTGGATGCGAAAAACAGAAAGGCCCACAGGAGCCAGTGATCGAGCCCGAACAGATACATGATCAACCCCGAGGAAATCCCCATCCCCAACCCCACCACCGTCTTGACCACCATGAACCGTTCCATCGATTCGGAGATGCCTTGGCCAATCGAAACGACCCGCACACCCCGTTCCCCCGGAAAGGCGCGTTGAATCCGGGCGGCCAGGCGACGACTGCCGAGGAATAGAAAGACCAGATAAAAGAACACCAAGACTCCCATCTGCACCGCGTCGAACCCATGGGCGAACACGTAATTCAGCACATCCTTTGACGAGATCCGAAACAGATCGGTCAGCGAAGTGCGAGGCATGGGATTCAACTCGATGGTTGACCCGGGGCGAACGGAATTCCGCGGAGTGTCGACCTGCACTGGATGATCGGCTTGGTCTTCTGGATTCACGGGGGATTTCGCCTCCCGTCGGACCAGGCGACGGGGATCAAAATCGCGAGTCAGTTCTGGTAACTCGGACCCGGCTGACATCGGACTGTGCACTTCCGCGCCCGGATCCGCGGGCTCTTCATCAGGCATCGCCGAGGAAGGCCCCGGTTCAGCGTCACCTTGATCGGCAGCCTGAGCAGCTTTCGCCGGCCAAGGGGCGGCCGCAGGCAATGGTGCCGTCAGCCAGGGAACATTGGGGCTCCAGGCACTGATGAACGCCACGATCCGGTCCTCGTAGCGGGGCCAGGTCTTCTGAAACAGAATCGATTCGCGATAAACGAATTGGGCCAGCAGGATGGAGCCGATCAGGAACAATCCGATGAGGCTGGTGGTGGCCGTCCAGGGGCGCATTCCCAGTTGAGACAAAGACTTCACGCCGAATTGAATGGCGTAGAACAGGAACACCGCCACCAGAAAGGGTTGCAGGACCGGTCCCAGCAGAGTGATGGCCGTCCCCAGGGCCAGCAGTGCCAGAACCACCAACGCAGCGTCTCCGGCGGCTCGCCCGGGAGGCAGTGTCTCGGGAGATAATGCCCCGCGGGATGTGGGCAGATCCGAGGAATGGGTCATGGTCATGGTTTCTGATCCGCAACAGCCGAGCATTCGGGTTCCCGCACCGCGATGAGATCCCCAATCGGAACCTGAACGCCAAGCCAGATCGTGGCTCAAAGACGAGCGAAGGGGGCACACCTCATATTCCCGTTCGCCCCGGCAATCCTCAAGGGGGGGCCGGGAATAAATCGACAGGCTGACGCATCTCATCCCTGTGAGTCTGTGCGGGACAGGTCCCATCTGGGGGTGTTCCCTTTTGTTCACCTTGTGGTTTCGGAGAGTTCGCAGATGAATCGTTGGTGCAGCTTGGTGGTGTTGGCCGGTGTGTCTTTCGGTTTGGTTGGTTGTCAGGAGCAGAAGCCTGCGGCCCCCGCCCAGGCGACCGATCCGATGGAAATGCAGCGCAAGATGATGGAAGGGATGAAGGGGATGGGCCCCACCCCTGCGCAGCTCGAGGAAGCGAAGAAGCAGGGGCTGAGTGTCGAAGGAGCTCCTGGCGCCGAGCCCGCTGCTGAAGGAGCCAAGGAAGAGGCTGCCGAGCCCGCCAAGGAAGAGGCGGCTGCTGAGCCCGCCGCTGAAGAGAAGAAGGCCGAGTAGTGTCGGAGAAACCCGAGCGGTCCCGGAGCCTTCGGGAACCCGCAGGGTGGACGCCCGGCTACGGGGTTGCGATGGAAACACGGCGTCTTGCCAAGACGCCGTGTTTTTTTGTT
>JBKCTR010000578.1:0-18768 GCA_046318755.1 Planctomycetaceae bacterium | reverse complement strand
GTCTTATCCCGTGTGGTTTCCAGTTGTCAGCACGTGAACAAAGAGGGGAAGCAAACCCCGTACCAAGCCCGGAGTTGAATTCCGCTCCGTGCGGAAAGACACTGGAACCATCATGCAGATCACCCGCGTCACTTCCCATGTCATTGGTGCCGAACGCAACTTCCTGTTCGTCGTGATTGAGACCGACACGGGACTGGTGGGGGTTGGAGAGGGGGGCATGACCTGGCGCGAGGCGGCAACAGCCGGCTTCATCGATGCCCTGCGGCCACTGCTGCTGGGAGCTGACCCTCTGCGGACCGAACATCTCTGGCAGGTCATGTTTCGCTCGGGATTTTTCCCCCCGGGCCGGGTGGGGGCGGCGGCCCTCAGCGCCGTGGATATTGCCCTGTGGGATCTCAAGGCGCAGGCCCTGGGTGTTCCTTTGTACCAGCTTCTGGGGGGGCTTTGCCGGGACCACGTGGCGTGTTACCCCCATGCCCGTGGTCAGAACACAGCGGAACTTGTCGACCATGCCCGGCAACTGGTCAACGAAGGCTATCGATTCATCCGAACAGAAATTCGCGGAGGCCCCGACCATTCGGTTTTCGATCCCCGGCCCGCCCTGCGCGGGGCCATCGCCGACCTCAGAGCCCTGCGGACCGCACTGGGAGACTCGATCGAACTGCTGATCGATGTGCATACTCGACTCGATCCCGCCGATGCCCTGCTGTTCTGCAAGCTGGCCGAAGAGTTCCAACCGTACTTTGTGGAAGATCCGCTGCGGTGCGAGAATCCTGACAGTTACCGGCGTCTGGCGGCCCGCACCACGGTCCCCCTCGCAGTGGGGGAACAATACTCCTCGAAGTGGGAGTTCCGCCCCCTGATCGAAGAGGAGTTGTGCGACTTCGCCCGCATCGACGTCTGCCTGGCCGGGGGGATCACAGAAACGCAGAAAATTGTCGGGTGGTGTGAGACGCACGGCCTGAAAATCGCGCTGCACAACCCGCTGGGTCCCGTCTCGACCGCCGCCTGCCTGCATCTCGATCTGGCCAGCAGTTGTTTCGGAGTTCAGGAATTACCGCGAACGCCCGGCACTTATCTGCAGGATCTCTTCCCCGTGCAGGTCCCCTACAGCCAAGGTCATTTGCAACCCCCCACCCGACCGGGCTTGGGGGTCGTGATCGACGAATCCCGGGTGCGGCACTATCCTCCTCTCCCCGAGGGACGGTGCCCGCTCTGGCACCGGGCCGATGGAAGTTTCACCAATTGGTAGTGGGTTCGCAGCAGAGAGAGACCCCGTGGGCGAGAGCCTGAGTCGGCTGAATCAACAGTGGTTCGAATTTGTGACACGCGGTGATTCCGCGTCGCACGCGGCGGTGTTCGCCCCGCTGGGGTTGCTGCTGGGTTGGCTGGTGATTCGCTGGAGCACGCGGCTGATCTCCCGGGAACGGGGAATGCCGTGGCCGATCGGCCGGGCCTACCAGGGATTGATTCTCGTCGCCTGCGCGGTGCTGACCGCTCTGCTCCCAATCGCGGTCATTGCCGGTCGCTGCCAGTCTCTGGTCGAGGGGGGATCCATCGACTGGGCGCAGTGGCGTATCCTCTACCAACTCGCGCTGATGACACTGCTGTTCGTAGCGACGGTGGTGGACTTCGACCAGTACGTCATTCCCGATGAGATCACCCTGACCGGAGCGATCCTGGGAGTGGTGGGGGCCTGCGGGATCAGCAACATGCAGTTGATACCCGTCTGGGTCGACTGGAACCACTGGGCCCCCGATATTGGCCCGGCGATCCCCACCTGGATCAAGACCTCCCACCACTGGCACGGACTGGTCTGGAGTCTGACCGGACTGGTTGTGGGGGCTGGCCTCACCTGGTTGGCCCGGATTGTCTCGGACTGGGCTCTGGGCCTCGAGGCCCTCGGGTTGGGAGATGTGACCCTGATGGGCATGATCGGTAGTTTCCTCGGCTGGCAGCCGGTGGTCTGCGTGTTCCTGATCGCCCCCCTGTGTGGCGTGGTGGTGGCTCTGGTGCTGCGGTTCGCCCAGGGGCGTCGGGCGCTCCCCTATGGACCGTGCCTGGCCGCTGCGGCTGTGGTCGTCCTGTTCACGTGGCGACTGATCTGGGAGCGGACCCGCGAGTTGTTTGGCCACCCCCCCACCCTGGCCGGGCTGGCGATCCTGATTATCGGCGGAATGACGGCTCTGCTGGGAGTGGTCAGACTCTATCGCTCCATTCCCGTGGGTCAGCGGCGTCGGTCGGCGGAACCGATCTCTCCCACAGTCGAGTCGCCGCCCCAGCGAAATTCCTGAAGGGGACCGTGGTGCGGGCCAGGCAGGGCTTGCAACCGGCCACAACAGCGGGCGACAAGCAGCCCCTCCTTTGACGGCCAACCCCGCAGCCCCACATGGCACCCTCAGTTCGCCAAACGGGAACTCATTCCTGCGGAGAGTTCGACTCGGATGACTCGGTCTCGCCGGTCAATTCCTGAACCGCGTCGAGAGCCGACCGCAGCGCCCGCTCAAACGTGCGGGACTCGGCCAACGAGGGGCGATCCAACCAGCGAACCAGTGCCCGGGCGGCCAATTGCAGACTGCGACAGCAGCGGCGGGCCTGTTCCACAAACACCTGATCGACTTCCGCCAGCCGGTTCGGATCGAGGCTCTGCAACCCCCGCGAGACCAGTGCCAGTTGCCGTGCCACCGCGTCGGCAATCCCCCGCACGCGGAGGTCCGAGAGCCCCTGCTCTTTCCAAGCTTGGGCCGTCACGTCCAACAGCAGCCAGGCGTTCTGCAATCCGGCGGTTGCCAAGACTCCCAGCAACCGCAGTTCCGATCCAGTCGTCAGCGTGGCGGAGGGTGCCTGCGCCAACGCGAACTGGGCATTCAGGGCCCCACCCACCAGCAGAATACTCCCTGCCAGTTTCTCGAACGCATCGCGGCGATTGCCCTGCATGGTCGGCATCCTGTTCCTGGGCCTGCCCTGCCAGCGAAGGTCTCCACGGCAGACATCGGCGTGAAAGATGCTAACGGCCGCCGGGTGCGTTTGCCACATTTGCCGCCGCTACTCACCACAACTATCATCGCCCGTTTCGCCCAGTTCACCCTCTTCATCCCCCGTGCAGGATCGACCGCGATGCATCTCGCTTCCGACCACATTCGGCGTTGCCTGCTCATTGCGCTGGCGGTTCTGCTGCTTCTGGGCGGGAGCCAGGGACGGGGAGATGACGCACAGACATCGAAAGGTTCCCGCGTGACCCAGCAATCGTTCGGACAGATCGCTCCCAACCAATTGGCCCGGCTGTGGACCGTCACGAACAGCCACGGTCTGGTGTTGAAGGTGACCGACTATGGGGCGCGACTTGTGGCTCTCGAATGCCCCGATCGCGACGGCCGCCTGGCGAACGTCAACCTGGGATTTGATCGGGCGGAAGACTACGTCAAACACACCGCCTATTTCGGCTGTACCACCGGCCGTTTTGCCAACCGGATCGCCAAGGGTCGCTTCGTTCTGGAGGGGAAGGAATATCGCCTGGCAACCAACAACGGCGCGGAACATCTGCACGGCGGGAAGGTTGGCTTCGATCGCCAGGTCTGGAAGGGAGAAGAGGTGCAGCGCCCCGGCGCGCGGGGAGTGCGGTTCACCCATGTCAGCCCCGATGGGGATGAGGGCTACCCCGGGGAACTCACCACGCAGGTCACCTACTGGCTGACAGACGACAACGAACTGCGGATCGAGTACGAGGCCACCACACGGGGGACCACTGTGTTGAACCTCACAAACCATGCCTACTGGAATCTGGCGGGGGCCGCTTCCGGGAAGAATGTTCTCGATCATGTGTTGACCCTCGATGCCGACACGTTCCTGGAAGTCGGGGAAGGGATGATTCCCACAGGCCGGCAAACACCGACCGCCAGGACCTTCATGGATTTCGCCAAACCGCAGGCGATCGGATCTCGTATCGAAGAGTCGTATCGGGCGTATGCGCCCCCCGGGGGCTACGACCACTGCTATGTGCTGCGTAAGCCCAAGCTGGGTGAACTGACCCGCGCCGCCCGTGTGGAACATCCCGCCACAGGGCGGGTGATGGAAGTCTGGACAACCGAGCCGGCCGTGCAGTTCTACTCGGCCAACTTTCTGAATGGCGCCCCAGAGAATGGGGGACACCAAAAGCACGGCGCGTTGTGTCTCGAGACCCAGCACTTCCCGAATTCACCGAATCAGCCGGAATTTCCCACAACGGTGCTGCGGCCGGGAGAAACGTATCGCCAGTCGACGGTGCACCGGTTCTCGGTGAAACCCTAGTCGGCTGAGGCGGCGAGGGCACCAGTCCGACCATGGCTGCCCCCCATGCTCCATCGTCCCGGTTGCCTTGCGGGAACAATCCCGGATTCGTCGGTTGATCACCGTACCCGGGGTGGGAGGGGGGTTTCGCCCCAACGGGGCTGATACTGTGCCGGGACGCTCCGCGGGCCATGCCAGTTGTTTGTCCATCGTGGCTGACAAGAGTCAGACACAGTGCCCGTGCAGGGCGGCCATGGGACCCCTCACCTGGCGCCCGCGGCTGAGCCATGGGGAGCAGGGACGGTTCGACGCGCCTCGCGGGGTGGCGCTTGCGGTCAGGCGATGAGGTCCCGGATCGGCCGGCCGGTTTCCACCAGGCTCACTGGCCGTCCAGCGAAATTCGTGACCTGCATCGCCGGAGAGATTCCCAACACCTGCAGCACCGTGGCGGCCAGATCCTGGGGGGTGACGGGAGCACTCCTGGGAGTCTCGGCCTTGGCGCTCGATTCCCCCACGATCTGCCCCATCCGCAGCCCACCCCCGGCGAGGGCCAGCGTACTGAGGGGTGCCCAGTGGTCTCGTCCCGCATTGCGATTTACTCGCGGTGTGCGGCCGAACTCTCCTGTGATCACCAGCAGGATGTTCTCGCTGAGCCCCCGCGCGGCCACATCGTCAAGAAAGGCCGCGACAGCGCGATCGACCATCGTCCCCCGCCGTTCAAATCCCTTCTCAATCCCGTTGTGCATATCCCAACCGCCGAAGCTGACGGTGACGAATCCGCAGCCGGCCTCACACAGTCGGCGGGCGATCAACAACTGCTGCCCCAGGTCTGTGCCGTAACTCTCCACCACCCCCTTGTCTTCCTTCGCCAGGTCGAAAGCCGCGGGGGCGCTCCCCAGCACCAGATTGAAGGCCTGCTGTTCATAGGCATCCAGCCCCTCCATCAGGCCACTGGCATCGGCATTCCGCTGAAAACGATCCAATTGAGACAGCAGCGACCGACGATCATCGAGGCGATCTTGTTTGATCGCGACCGTGAGGTTTCTGCGGGCGGGCCCCTGCGGATCAAAGGGAGCGCACGACGCACCCAGATAGGCGGGTCCATCGGCGCCGATCGATCCCTGCCGCACGTAGGTGGGCATGCCTGTTTCCGGATGGTTCGCTCCGCGCATTCGAGCCACGATCGCCCCCAGGCTGGGCCTGGTGGGCCTTCCTCCCGCATCCGATTGGCGATTGTCGTACCCCGTCATGACCCAGTGGGTCCCGCCTCCATGCCCGCTGTTCTGATGAGCGAACGAGCGGACGATCGCCAGCTTGTCGAGGCGGGTCGCCAGACGTTCGAAGCTTCCTCCCAGTGTCACCCCCGGGACCGTACTGGGAACACTCCCGGTGACACTGCGGTACTCGCGCGGTGCCTCGGGCTTGGGATCGAAGGTTTCGATGTGGGACGGACCGCCATTCAACCACAGCCACACAACCGATGTTCGGGGTACCGCGCCCGACCCGCTTCCCGCGAGGGCCCGGGCGGCCAGCCAGCCCGGCAGGCTCAATCCCAGGGCCGGCACAGCCCCCACCTGCAGAAAGTTGCGACGTGAGACTCCCGTGCAATCTCCGCACACCTGCGATCCGAACCATCTCAACATGGCAGTCCTCCACTCCGGCGTCCGAACTGTGTTTGTCGTCTTGCACCACTCAATATCCGGTTTTTACCCATCCGACCTCGTGACAGGCAATCACAAACGACGCCACAGTGTTCATCCGCACCATTGGTCCATTGAGACGCTGGTCTCAGAGTGTTACCAACACAGGCTCACGAGACCCCCTCGATCCTCCCTCTGCCACTGACCGCGATGATTCCGAACAACCTCGTGCTGGCCTCACGCTCCCCCCGTCGCCGCGAGTTGCTGGCAGCCCTTTGTCCGACGGCAGAGATCGAGATCGTGCCTCCCCCCGACAGCACGGAACGCGATTTCGCCGATTGCCACACCTGGCCGTCGATCGAAGCCCGCATCCAGCAGATTGCCCGCGAGAAGGCCGACGCGGTGGAGGCGCTGTTGCGGCAACGCACAGGCCACCAAACCGGCATTTTGATCGCCGCCGACACCGCCATTGTCGTCGGGGAATCCACCATGCACCTGCGGGTGCTGGAACAACCCCCCGAGAACGACAATTGGCGCACGGTGGTGCGGGACTGGTTCCAGCGTCATTACCTGGGGCGGACCCACTGGGCCCTCTCGGGACTGTGTGTGCGGTGGCCCGGCGGAGAGACGATGGAAGTGGTTGTTCGCACCGCCGTGACCTTTCATGTCGCGGCCCATCTTCCGGAAGCGCTCGAGTGGTACCTTGCGACCGGTGAGTCTCGGGGCAAGGCGGGTGGCTATGCCATTCAGGGGGCGGGCAGTGTGTTCGTGAGCCGCCTGGAGGGGAGCCTGAGCAACGTCATCGGCCTGCCGCTGGAGCCCCTCCGTGAGTGGCTCTGGGGACAGCGATTGAGGACTCAAGGAGATTGAGCGCAACACTTGTGCAACTGCGGCGGACCACTAAGATACCCGCTTGCGTTGCGTTCATTTCACCCGCCGCAAGGGAGTTGCGGCACTACTTCACGAAAGGGAAACATGCCTCTTGCCAATCGTCTCATCGCGGAGATTCTCGGAACCTGCTGGCTGGTGTTTGGAGGGTGCGGCAGCGCCGTGCTCGCCGCCAAGTTCCTCGACACATCGGGTAGCACCACATTGAACCTGGGAATCGCCTTCGTGGGGGTCTCTCTGGCGTTTGGTTTGACGGTGCTCAGCATGGCGTTCGCCATCGGGCACGTGTCGGGCTGCCACCTCAACCCAGCGGTTACCGTCGGCCTGACGGTCGGTGGACGGTTTCCGTCGTCGGAAGTGGTCCCCTACATCATCGCCCAGGTCATTGGGGCGGTCATCGGGTCGGTCCTGTTGTGGTTCATCGCCTCGGGTGGAGCAGGCTGGACAGCGCCCAGTGGGGCCGGGGCCTTCGCCACCAACGGCTATGGCGACCTCTCTCCCGGGAAATACAGTCTGCAGGCCTGCTTCCTTGCCGAAGTGGTACTGACCTTCTTCTTCCTGATCATTATCCTCGGTGCGACCGATTCGCGGGCCCCCGCCGGATTCGCGGGCATTCCCATCGGCCTGGGCCTGACCCTCATTCACCTGATCGGCATTCCGGTCACCAACCTGTCGGTCAACCCGGCCCGGAGCACCGGCCCCGCCTTGTTGCTGCGGGGAGACTACCTGCCGCAACTGTGGCTGTTCTGGGCTGCTCCCATCCTGGGCGCGGTGCTGGCCGGCTTGGTCTACAATTCCTTCTTCGCGGCACGCAAGAACTGACATGTCGAACGACGGCAGGTTGTTCTTGGGTGAAGGACCAACCTGCTGAACCGATCGCACGGCGGGCTGGATTTTTCCAGTCCGCCGTTTTTTTTGGTGCGGAGCACTCTGTCGGCTCTCGGTTCTGCCTGTCCCCCAATCTTGCCCCCATGCCCGAACTCCACAGAAAACGCCGAGCCTGGATCGCGGCAGGAGCGGCGCTGCTGCTGATGTCCCTGGCGGGGTCTCCCGCGGGTCGCCGGTGGGTGTCATCGCAGTTGGAACTGTGGCTGTCGCACCTCGCGGGCTGGGGATTGTGGGGACCACCGGCTGTGGGACTGATGTTCATCCCCGCCTGCCTGCTGTTTCTGCCGGGCTCGTGGCTGACCTTGTTCGCGGGCTTTGCGTTTGGGCAGACCTGGTCCGGCTTTGCCTACACGCTGGCCTGCGTGTCTCTGGGCAGCACCCTCGGTGCCACCTGCGCCTTCCTTGTGGGCCGGTCGCTCTACCGCACCACGGCCGAGACTTATGTGCGCAACAACCCGCGCTTCCAGAGGCTGGATGTCGGCGTCCGCCAACGGGGCTTCGGGATTGTCTTCCTCAGTCGGCTCTCTCCCCTGCTCCCCTTCAACCTGCTGAATTATGCGTTTGGAGTCTCTCAGGTCTCCCTCCGCGACTACATTCTGGGCTCTTGGCTCGGCATGTTGCCGGGCACGGTGATGTTTCTGTCGTTGGGAAGTGCCCTCGGCAACCTGGCCGACGTCTGGACCGAGCGCCGCCCGGCCTCCGCTGGCCAGACGTGGCTGTTGGGCCTGGGAGTGACCGCTTCGATTTTGCTGGCGGCCTGGTTGGGCCGACTGGCCAACCAGGCACTGCCCGAGCTGGAATCGTCCCCAGCGACGGATCCCCCCGGTGACCCCACTCCCTCCAGGCCCAACGAATGATCCTCCCCCTTCCCGACCGCACTGCGTTGGCGAGTGATGACGACTTCGACCGGCGGCGCGATTCCCATGTGCGTCCCGAGTCTTGGCAGAACCCCGTTCCCCGAGAGCGTTACAACCTGGTCGTGATTGGCGGAGGCCCCGCTGGGCTGATTACCTCGATCGCGGCGGCAGGCTTGGGGGCCCGGGTGGCTCTGGTCGAACGGGACCGCCTGGGGGGCGACTGTCTGAATGTCGGCTGTGTCCCTTCGAAAAGCCTGCTGCGCGCCGCGAAAGCGGCTGCCGCCATTCGCTCGGCCAGTCGGTTCGGAGTCGCCGCCGATGTCGAACCACGGGTGGACTTCGACGCGGTCATGCGCCAGGTGCGTCAATCGAGGGCGATTCTGAGTCGCCACGACGCGGCGGCCCGCTACCGCGATTCGGGAGTCGATGTCTTTTTTGGCGAGGGAGCGTTTCAGGATCCCAACTCATTCGAAGTGGCCGGTCAGCGGCTGAGATTCACCCGGGCGGTCCTCTGCACGGGCGCACGAGCCCGAATCCCGTCAATTCCCGGTCTGGCGGACGCACGATTTCTGACCAATGAGTCGGTCTTTTCGCTGCGAGAACTTCCCCGCCGACTGACCGTGCTGGGTGGGGGACCAATTGGCTGCGAACTGGCGCAGGCGTTTGCCCGTCTGGGAAGCCAGGTGACGCTGTTCGACACAGGGTCGCGACTGCTCCCCCGGGACGACGAGGCGGCGGTGCGGTTGGTCCAGGCCCAACTCGAGGCGGATGGGGTACGGATTCACTGCGAATCTCAAGTCACGCAGATCGTGCCGTGTGGAGCGGTCCAACTTGTGCACTTCGACCATCGGGGGGCAGGGGGCTCTCTCGAGACCGATGCCATTCTGGTCGCCACCGGACGAGTTCCAAACACCGAGGGACTGGGGCTCGAACGGGCCGGTGTGCGTGCCAACTCTCAGACCGGGGTCGAGGTGGACGACTTTCTGCGCACCAGCAGCCGTCATATTTTCGCGGCGGGAGATGTCTGCTCTGCCTGGCGATTCACCCACGCCGCCGATGCCATGGCCCGTATCGTGGTCCGCAACGCCCTGTTCCCCGGCAAGACGCGCGTCAGCCGGCTGTTGATTCCGTGGTGCACCTACACCGACCCGGAACTGGCCCAGGTGGGACTGACCGAGTTGGAAGCGCAACGCCAGAACATCCCGCTTTCGACATTTGAGGTGAATCTGGCCGAGCTCGACCGGGGTGTGGTCGATGGCGTCCCGTTCGGTCTGGTGCGGGTCCACGTCGCGCCCAACAAAGACCGAATTCTGGGGGCCACTGTGGTCGGTCCGCACGCGGGCAACTTGATCAGCCAAGTCTCTCTCGCGATGACCAACGGCCTGGGACTGGCGGCCTTTGCACAAACCATCGTCCCCTATCCCTCTTTGGCCGAGGCCTTCAAGCGCGCGGCCGATGCCCGCAATCGCACCCGGCTGACCCCCTGGGTCCGGTCGCTGCTGCAGCGCTGGTTCGCCTGGACTCGGTAACTCCTGGATCGCGCCCCGACCAAAGTCGCCTCGTCATTTGGACGAACGGGACGAGTCGCGGTCCGGCACAGGCAGCGCCGGTTGGATCCGGATGACACTGACTGTCGAGTTTCCATTGAGTGTCACCACGTGCCGCCCCTCGGGTGTCAGCCGGACTTCCCACAGGCGCCCGCCGGGGGGGCCGAGATTCAAGACCGAACGCGGCGTGGGAACACCCTTTTTCAGATCCGACAGATCCCAGAGCTCGACCCGTCCTCCATTGGTCGCAGTCGCCAGGGTCTCGCCCGTGGCACTGAAGACCGCGTCATTCAGCCCCGCATCGGCGGCGGTGAACGAGCGGAGCAGCCGTCGCCGGGGAACGCTGTGGAGCAAGACCCGGTCATTGACAACCCCCAGCAAAAAACGGCCATCGGCGCTGAATCGCCACCGCTCCACCAGGGCCAGCTCGCCAGGGAGGCGGTGCAATTCCTCGGTCTGCAAGTCGAGCAGCCACTGACTGCGGTCGTCGCAGCCAATCGCCAACAGTCCGCCATCGGCCGAGAACTCGACCGCCCGCACGACACTGGGCAAATCGGTGGGGATGGCGCGGGGGGCCCCTTTCCCCAGTGGCTGTATCCAGATCTGCCGGTCATCGTGGGCCAAAGCGACGGAGGCATCTCCGGGACTCCACCCCAAGGCCGAGACCCGCCCCGACGGAAGTTCCTCCAGCGAAACCCGGGTGGCGTTCGCTACATTCCAGACCTCCAGAGACGAGCGGAAGAGACCCCATCCTCCCCGAATCGCCAGGTGGCTCCCCGAGGGGCTGAACGTCAAGACATCGTGTTCCTCGACAGGGCGGGGAAGCGTGGCCCGCGTTTCCCCCGAGGCAATGTCGAGCACCGTCAAAGTATTCCCCCGCCGACAGGCCATCTGTCGTCCCTCTTCATCCAGTGTGGCGGGCCACAGCCATTCACCGGTGCGTTGGCGGCGTTCTCCGGTGGCCTGGTTCCAGACCTCAAAACCAGGCCGGTCTCCCACTCCCCAGATCTCCCTCAAGAGTCCTGGTTCGGCACCCTGATCGGCCGATCCCGGCAGTCCCCGCGGCCCCGCCTCAACCAGTTGGTTCAGCCGCGCGGGAGACTCGAAACACTGGCGGGCACCTGTCGACAGGTCCCATCGGCACCATTCCGCCAGCGATTCATCCGCGGCGAACAGGCTCGGAGGAGTGCGGGTGACCAGGCTGACCCCCGGCACATCGAGCACAGTCTTCTGCTCTTCACCCGTCCGCAGATTCCAACTGAGGACCCGCGAGGCATTGCGGGTGAGCAGTTGGTCGGTTTCTTCCAGAAATTCGAGAGGAATCCCGGCCGACTCCAATTCCCGGCCAACCGAGGTGCTGCTGAGCGGCTGGGCAAGATCGAACAACACCACATTTTCGACCGGCTCGGCCAAGGCCAACCAACGCCGACGGAGATCGGTCTTCGGATTCGAGTTGCGGGGAAAGTCCACAATCTTCCGTCCCGTCGGCAAGTCGTGAATGGCCACACCGGCAAACTCCTGTTCCACCAACAATTGGTCGGACAACAGGCAGAGCACATCACGTACGGGACGTGAGGCACCGGTGGCCCAGGAGTATTGCAGCAGCCCCGTGGCCAACTCCCAAACCCCCAGCTCCCCAACTCCCCGATCTGGATCCCCCTCGGCCCCCTGCCTCGCGGCCACCACGAGCGTCCCCTCGGGCGAGATGGACCAGGGGGGCCGAGCGCCCCCCAAAACCGCCCGTTCCTCCCCGGTCTCGGGCTCATACACCACCAGGCGTCCATCCTCCAAGGCCACCAACAGACCGGGGAAGACGTCGCAGAAGGCCGCCGCCACCGGTCGAACGCCTAGGCTCCAGGCGGCCAACCGTGTGAGTGTTTCGCTGTCCCACACCTGCACCGTCTGATCGATGGAAATCGCGGCGATCAGCGGCCTGTCTCGGGCGGAAACCAGGGCGACCGATCGATTCCAGGCCTGGCGCTCGCCGCTCCCCAACACCTGCACGACATCGCCGGCCGCAGCTCCCAATCCAACCCCTCCGAGGTGCCCGGCCCACCCCCTTTGGCCCGGAAGCGCATCGAGCGCTGTCGGGAACCGACCCACCGCCCGCGCGAGTTCGCGCACCTCGGGTGTGCCGCGAATCTGCCCAAGGAGCTCTTGGGCCGCTTGCCGCGACGCTGCATCGGGCTTTCCCGAGTTGTGTGCGGAAAGTCGCTCCAGCACCCTGGCTACCGAGACCCGGCGTTGGGCTGCGGCGGTCGGCCTCCACTCGGGCCTCACCACCACGGTTTGAAACCAGCGTACATCGACGTCCAGAGCGGCTGGTTCAAATGCCTCGCGACGCAGTTCTCCCCAGACTCGTCCTGCCCCGGGAAAGATCCGCAGCGGACCGTCTGGAGAATTCTTGAAGGACCGCACTTGCCAGACCTGTGCGCGGTTCTGGACCTCCCCCTCGACAGTGCCGTCGGGCGGCAGTTCAATCGTCAACGACGGCCGACCCCACCACACCCCGGCCGCCAGAGCCGCCAGCCCCAGGCTGACCCCGAAGAGCGCATGGCGGTGAGTGCCAACCCAGCGGCGAATCCTCGAGAACACAGACTCCCGGTACCGCGGGGAATCTCCCCCAGAGAAACGATTGACTTGTTCCAGACGGCGGAAGAAATCTTCGAGTTGGTCGGGAGAATCTCCCGACGGAATGATTGGTGCTGGCTCCTTGCGGCCCCCCCCTTCGACCGAACGGGGCAGTAGACTGGCTTCCCCGGTGAAGGGTTCGAGGGCCCGCGCTGCGGCACGCGGGGACTGGTGGCGTTCCCCCGGATCGACCGCCAGAAATTTCGCCAACACGGGTTGCAGAGGTTCGGGTATCTCGGCTCGCTGCAGCCGGTCCCACTCGCGGCTCGGCTCACGCGCCACGATCTGGGCTCGGGTCCTTTCCCCGGGAAACAGTGCCTCGCCGGTCAACAGTCGGTACAGCGTGCAGCCCAAGCTGTAGATATCACTCCGAGTATCGGCGGCCAGGGTCTCCCGGGCCTGCTCGGGGGCCATGTAATCCGGTGTTCCCAACAGCGCGCCATCGTGAGTCAGCTCTTCCTCGGTCGAGGTGGAGATGGGTGGGGACGCGCGGCGACGGCGACGCGCCGCTTCGGCACGAATTTTCGCCAGTCCAAAGTCCAAGATGCGAACCACCGGCCCGCCCGTCTCGGGACTGCGGCTCAGAAGCAGATTGCCCGGTTTGAGATCACGGTGGACCAAACCCGCTTCCGACGCCGTCTGCAATCCCAACAGCGCCTGGCGGATGCACTCACATGCCAGCGGCACCGGCAGCTTTCCCTCCCGACGCAGCACCTGTCCCAGATCCTCCCCCGGAACGTATTCCATGACGAGGTAATGCAACGCCCCCTGGCTCTCGGCATCGAAGGCGGTGACCAGATGGGGGCTGGTGACCGCCGCCAATGACTGGGTCTCGCGGTGGAACCGTGCAACCAGACCACGATCCTGAACCACCTGAGGCGTCAGCACCTTGAGGGCAACCAGCCGGTCGAGACCGGTTTGCCGGGCCAGGAAGACTGTGCCCGACGCCCCGTTCCCCAGCAGATTTTCCAGCCGGTATTTCCCCAGTTGGAAACTGCGCTTTCCCGCCAGCAGCATCTCTCCCTGCCAGGGGGTAATGGCCCCCCAGGAGACCAGGCGCTCGGCAATCTCGGCGGGAGAACCCAGGCGGTCATCAGAAAAGGACTGCTGCAGCCGCTCCCACTGCGCCTCCGTCAGCAGGCGGGACTGGCGGACCTGTCTCAGAAAGCCCAGCAGCGCATTCACCTGGGCCACGTGTACGAGGCTCCCAATCCAAGCGGCAACCCCAGGAACCACCACGCCAACAGCAGCACGGTCCACCCCAGCAGGAACAGCACCGAATAGGGCAGCATCAAAGAGACCATGGTGCCAATTCCCACCGATTTCACGTAGCGTTGGGCGTAGACCACGACCAGGGGGAAATAGGGCATCAGGGGGGTGACGATGTTCACGGTGGAATCACCGATCCGATAGGCGGCCTGGGTCAGATCGGGGGAAATTCCGACGGTCATCAACATGGGAACCAGAATCGGAGCCAACAGCGCCCACTTGGCCGACGCCGACCCCACCAGCAAATCGAGCAGCGCCGTCATCAGAATGATCGCCACAATGGTGATCTGGGGAGGCAGGTTGAGCTGCTGCAAGAGCAGCGCCCCATTCACGGCGGTCAACACCCCCAGTTTTGAATCTTTGAAGGCGGCGGTGAACTGGGCGGCGAAGAACGCCATCACCATGTAGTAACTCATCGCCCCCATCGACTTGCTCATCGCCTGGATCACATCCCGATGAGTGCGGATCGAACCGGCGATGGCGCCGAAAATCACCCCGGGCACCAGGAAGAACAGGAACAGCAGCGGGACAATCCCCTTCATCAGCGGCGCGTCATGACCCATCAACCCCCCATCCGAGCCCCGCCACGAATCGCCCGCCGACAGCACCCAGGCGGCCAGCCCCAGGAACATCAACCCCAGCACCCCCAGGCTGACCAGCAACCCGCGGAATTCCGCCGGGGTCAGCGGCTCGAGTGCCGGTGGGGCTCCCGTGCCATCGATGGCCAGACCAGCCACGCGCGGCTCGACAATCCGGTCGGTCACATACCAGCCGATCAACACGATGACCAGCACCGAGCCACTCATGAAGAACCAGTTGCACAGCGGGTTCACCGTGGCCTGGGGATCAACAATCTGGGCGGCCTTCTGGGTGAATCCCTGCAGCAGGGGATCGAGTCCGGCGGGCAACAGACTGGCGCTAAAGCCCCCCGACACCCCGGCGAAGGCGGTGGTCAATCCCAGCAGCGGATGTCGGCCCGCGGCCGCGAACATCACCGCCCCCAGCGGAATCACCACGACATAGCCCGAATCACCCGCCGCGTGACTGAGCAGGCCCACGAACAGCAAGGCCGGCGTCAACAATCCTTTGGGTGTCACCTTCAACAGGGCCTTCAATCCCGCCTGGATCAACCCCGCTTGCTCGGCCACCCCCACCCCCAACATCGCCACCAACACCAGTCCCAGTGGGGGGAACTCGACGAAGGTTTTCACCGAGTTGACCAGAAACGGCACCAGCGATTTCGACTGCAGTTGGTTGACGATGCGGATTGGCTGCCCGGTGCCGGGGTCCATGGAGGTGAACTCCACCGGGGCCAGCAGGGCCGAGAGTCCCCAGACAAACACCACCGCCCACACAAACAGCAAGGCCGGGTCCGGCAGACGATTCCCCAGACGCTCAATCGTGTCCAGCAGTTTCTGATTCATTCCGACACCGCCCTTTCCGCACACAGCCCGGAGAGTCCCTCACGACTGGCGGAGTATACCGGGTTCCTCCCACCCTCCGCACGTCGCCACGCTCAATTTGCTGCGTCCCGGGCGGATGCGCAGCCGCAGGCACCCTCAGCCGTGGGGGGCGAATTGATCCCATTTCCAATTCCCGGCGGGCCAGCCCCCCCGTCGGAAAAACCTTTGTCGGCCAATTCCGTCGCCCGCAGCGGTGGCTCTTGGCCGCCGATGCGTCACCAGGGGGTTCGCCGCACGTGCCTCACTCAGCCAGCACGCTCAAGTCATCTTCCCGCAGGATGGGGTCGGCAATCTGGTCACACGCGGCCTGAACCTTCAGTCGACCAGCTCCGGCGGTGCGGGCCCGCAGCTTCACTTGGATTTCGCCAAATTTCTTCACGTCAATCGCCCGAATCGGCTCAAAACGCAGTTCAGTCCGGGGGCGGCCCGCTGCCGTGGCGGCGGCCCGCTGGTACTTGACAGGAGCCTCCACCCCAACCACCTCGAACGTCCCCGGGAGAGAGACGGTGACCCGGGTGTTGGTCGCCGCGTCGGTCCCCCGGTTGTAGACCTTGACCACCGCCGTCACCTCCTGCCCCACGTCCAGAGCCCCGGGCAGATCGGGAACCTCGATCGAGAGAGCCGGCTGTCCCACCACCTGCGTTGTGCTGACCGCCTCGCCGCTGGCCCCCGACGGGTCGGACGCCCGAACGACGCTGATGAGCGAACCCCGCCCATTGGCGCTCAACGAAATGCTCACGCTCTTCGACTCGCGGGGATCCAACGGCCCCAACTGCCAGGTCACCGTCCGCCGGCGTTCGTCGTACGTGCCGCCGTCGCTGGCATCGAGAAAGTCCATGGCCGCCGGGATCGTCTCCACCACCATCACATTCTTGAGGGACGCGCCAGTCGGATTGGTCACCACGTTGGTAAACCGGCCACGCCGACCGGGCAGCAGCCGTTTCACGCCAGTGCGGGTCACATTCAACACTGGCCCCACCACCTCGAGGGCGACAACCGTCTCTTCACTGACCGCTCCATCAGCGGTCACCACGGCCCGGTTGATCGCCTGACCCGATTGGGCGGCGGTCAACTGCAGCGTCACCTCGCGGCTCTCACCGGGGGGAATGTCGCCAATCTCGTACTCGAGGTCGTCCCCGGCCGGGTGCTTTAAAGCGGCCGGCAGCACGTCGTGAATCAGCACTCCGCTCGCGTTCGTCTTCCCCAGGTTGCGGACCTTGAAGGTCACGTTCACCGTCTGGCCGACCGTGATGCGTCGCGGAGCATCGACCGACACCTGCAACCGCGGGCCGCTTCGCGAATCTCCCGTCTGCTCATTGTCGAAATGGACGGTCGCCACCCCGCTCAGGGTTCCTTCGCTCTCGGGTGTCACCCGCACTGCAATGGTCTGGGTCGCCCCCGCTTCCAGGGTTCCCAACCGCCAACTGAGACGACGCCCTTCCAACTGAGCCTGCGGCTTGGAACCCTCGATGCGAATCCCCACGGGGACCACATCCTCGACCACCACCCCCCGCGCGGCCACCAGTCCCGAGTTCTTGACCACGATCTCGTAGATCATCGGTCGGCCCAACACCGCCGTCTCCGGAGCCTTCTTGTCGATCGTCAACCGCGGACGGGCCTTGCGGATCGGCTGGGGATCGTCCTCGCCGTTCCCCTCGTCATCGCGGCGGAAGTTGTCCTGCTTTGTCTCGCCTGTCGCCGCTCCTCCCCCGCCCGCCCGCCCGGGGCGAATCTGCAGGGGATCGTCATCGACTGTCGACTCAACAGCCGGCACTTTGCGCGGTGGCGAATTGCGGGGCTGTTCCGGCGTCGGTTGCACCGGAGTGTCCCCCTCGTCCTCCTCGGTCATTCGCGACCGGGGTTGAGCCGGGGGAGTGGGCGGGCTCTTCGGTGGCGTATTGTCTTCGGTCGCCATCACCGGCTCGTCGTCGGCCAGCGCGCCGGACATCTGCGTCTCTGCTTCTGTCTCCGATGTCTCCGATTCCTCCACCACGTCACTGTCAGGTTCGGCATCCACCGCGCGGCGACTCTCGGCAGGTGACCGCGGATTGGGAACCAGTCCGGGCTCATCGACTCCTTCAAACCCCCCATCGGCATCGACATCCGCTGACTTGGGACGGCGTGAAACGGGGATGGCCGCTTCGTCCGCTTCGTCCGTCCCGGCCTCGGAAGGGACGTTATCCGCTTCCTCTGTTTCATCCGCAAACTGAGTTCGCGCCCCCTCGGACTTCGAACGGGCCGAATTGGCCCGGGGTTGGAATTCTTCGTCGGGGTCTTCGAAATCACTTCCGAGACGATTGGCGGGTTCACCATCCGCGGTGGCATCCTCGGCGTCCGAGGGAGTGGCCTCGTGTGCTTCTTCTTCCTGTCCTGCGGGAATAATGGCCGAGGTTTTGCGGCTGATCGATTCCGACTTCGAGCGTCTCGCATCACGACTGGCGGCCGCCGACCTCGAGTCGGCCATGTGATCCGCCTCGGGTTCATCGGGCAGACTCAACCCGCCCGACACCACGCGGCTGCGCCCCCCGCTGGTCCGACGCTTCGACACCCCGGTGGATTCGTCTTCATCTTCCATCGCATCGTCCGCACTGCGACCTACCCCGGTCGCACGCGGACGAACCGGTCGGCCCGCCAGCGGACGCTTCGATTCCCGTAACTCATCCTCTTGCACATCATCGGCGGGCGCGGTCCGCGAGGCCGCTCCCCCTCGTTCCCCGTCACGGCGGGCCACCGCAACCGCGGCCGGTTTCTCGGCGGTCAAATCGGGATCTTCGTCGTCCAACAAGCGGTCGAAACGAGACTCCAGATCCTCTTCGCGCGACTCCTTGGGGGACCGAGCGGCGGTGGCCGAAGCGGACTTGGGTCGACGGGGCTGGGGACGGACGGCAGCCGTCGGCTTACGATCGGCGGATCCGACCTCTCCCTCGGCGTCTCCGAGATCATCCCCCTGCCCGGCACCGGTCCGCGACACCAGTGGCTGAGGCCGACCCGAATCGGAATCGTCCGCGGGTTTGTCGGCCGACTGGACTTCTTCCGGCGTTTCCGCTCCGGACGATTTGGCCCCATCTCCCACGGGCCGATTCGCCTGCAGCACGACCAAGACTCCCAGTCCCAAAACGACTGAGAGAGCCGTGACTTTCATGATCGCGGACTTCATGGGAGATCCCTTCCCGACGAACGCACTGCCAACGGGCCTTCCATCCCCCGGATGGAACCATCCTGACCCAAACCGAAACATAGCAAGCAGCGGCAATTTGGTGAAGATGAGTCCCCACCCCGCAATTCAGGGGATTTGGCGAAGAGAACCCGGTCCCTCAAC
>JBKCTR010000577.1:0-2971 GCA_046318755.1 Planctomycetaceae bacterium | reverse complement strand
ACAGCACGGAAAACGGGGCGAAATGCATCCATGACGAGTCTGTATCCTTCCTGGATCCGCGGGACTTGAGGCGGGAACGTATCAAACCGACTGGAATCACTCCAGATCGAATTTCGGCGAGTTCCCAAGGTCGACCGCCATACTCATCCGGGCCTTCCTGCAGTGGATTGGGCTACCTGGTCGGCGTTCCTGACCGGGGCCATCGATGGTCATATATCGCATACTGGGTAGTTGTTCACACAGGGCCCTCGACAGTACCGAAAGCCGCCCAAATCCAAATTCCGTTGGGGAATATGTCTCCCCTGAGGGGGGAGGGTATGGATGTGCATTCTGTGTGACAGCACGCCGTCTACTGCCAGGTCCACTTCTCACCGGGCCGCAAGACGACCGGTCGAGACTTGGTCTCGCGCCGGACGCGCTCGGCCCAAGCGTCTGCATCTTGAGCGATGACGGGCCAGGTATTGAAGTGAGTCGGCAGCACAATTTCGGGCCGGAGCAATTGAATGGCCTCGATCGACTCGTCGGGCCCCATCGTGAAATTGTCACCGATGGGCAGAACTGCGACGGAGATTGGCTCCCGCGCGAAGCGTTGCATGTCGAGGAAGACGCCGGTGTCTCCCGCAAAGTAAACCCGCCGTCCATTCGCGATTGTGACGATGTACCCGACGGGTGCCCCTCCATTCGCCCCGTCGGGCAGCATCGAGCTATGGTGGGCGATGGTGACCTGCACGCGTCCGAAGGGAAAACGATACGCTCCCCCGATGTTCATCGCATGAGTCTTGGCCACCCCCCGCGCGGCCAGCCATTCACAGATCTCGAATGCGGCAATCACCGTCGCGCCCGTCCGGGACGCGATCGGTGCGGCATCGGCGATATGATCCCCATGCCCGTGGGTGATCAACACAAAATCAGCCGAAAGATCCACGGCCGACTGCTTGGCGGAGGGGTTGCCATCAAGAAACGGATCGATCAAGACCTTGATCCCGGAGGTCTCCAACATCCAGGTGGCATGTCCCAACCAGGTCAACGAGGAAGTCATGGATTCACGGCTCCGGCAAATGGCGGTTTCCAGTGACGGCTTGAGGGTGACGACATCAGTCCGGGCCGACCGTAAATCGGCTGGAATGGTCAATCCGACACTCTGTCTCCTCACCGTCTCCCAGTCGTACGTTCGCCACGGCCCGCCAGCCGTCGGCAGTCCTCTTCAATTCGATGGGGCCCACCAGGGACTCATCTTCCAGCCTGGTCAATTCCAACTGAGTCATTTCTGTGGCAAAGGCCCCGTGCTCCTTCCGGTGAGCCTGTTGGGCATAGTAGATCCGGGTCAACTGGTACCGGACAGGCCCCAATGGATCTTTGCGGACGACAGACTCCCGGGCGTTGCGCACCGATCCGCGCGCATTTCGGAATTCGAGATAGCCCCAGGTCTCCGGACGATGCATGTTGACGGTGTACTGAGGAGACCAGACCCAATTGTGTTCGGGCCGACCGGGAATCTTGTGGTACTTGTTGTCCCGAATCTCCACATCCCACTCGACCCGTGAAAAGTTGATTCGCCACTGTTCTCCATCGCGCGGAATCTGATCCTGCTCAGGGACCTTTGCCTTCAGTTTTGACAGTGACCGAAGGGGAATCGCCATCTCGATCGTCCATCCCCGGTCGACATCGGTCGAATCATTCACGGTTCCGTCGCAAAATGTGGCGGTTTTCAGTCCCTCAATCTCCCAGGCATCGTCGGCCATCCCTCCGTCCTTGTAAGGCTTCGGCAGACGCAGATCCCAGGTGGTGTTCAACACGTTGAGTTCCAGTTCACCATAGTTGTGCCCATCTCCGTCAGGATCGACGAATACCTCGAAATCGTTGTCCTGGAAAATCACGGAGTCATGGCGGGTCAGAGTTCCCCAGACATGTGGCTCTTCCAGTTCAGCCCCGATGTAGAGGTATTCATCATTCCACAACATCTTCACCCGGGTTTTCCAGGTTGGTTGCGGTTTGACAGTCCCCTCGATGTCGATGAACTCATCAGACCATGCCGCCGTCTTCCAGGCGGTCTCGTCCAACCGACCATCCACTTCGATCGCGCCGGCGGCGCGATAACAGACATATCCCCTGGGAGGACGAAATCCCTCCGCCGGGCGAATCAGCAGATTCTCGACGGCCTGGTCGTCCGCCACGGACAATCCGGCCGGGGCCAACACGATAGCCCCGAGGGCCAGGATCAGTCGCCAGGGGCTCGGGCGGATCGGGAGGCAGGTCAACATGCGACACGTCTGTAAAAGAACAAGAGATTGGGCGCCGGGCCAGCTCTGCTTCAGGGGGCCAGTGACCGGATCCAGGTATCCAGCAACTCCACCGCCTGCCGATCAATTCGCGAGGTGGCCAGGGGTGGCATCTGTCCCCTCCCACGAATCGCCAGTCGCTTCCGCAGAACCGACGAATCGGGGGATCCCGGGGCAATCAAGCGGGCCTCGGGAATCTGGAACTTGTCGTGCAGGGGGACCACATCCAGGATTCGGGACTTGTCAGTGGGAGTCTTCCAGCCCAGCTCCATCGCTGCATTTCCTCCACCGGCCTCCACATGGCAATGCGCACAATTGGAATGCAGGTAGGATCGGACCCGGGCCTCAATCGGTGCGTCGGGGTCCGCTGGATCGGTCAGCCGCTCCAGTTCGCCGACCGATTTGGGCAGACGCCCCGCTTCCTGATCTTTCCCCCGGAATAAGCCCAGGTGTTCCAGAGTCGTCAACTGATTGGCCCGGATCCCAGCGTAATCGTGGACTCGATTCAATTGCGCGGTCGACAATCCCAGAACATAGCCCGCCGCCCGGCTGTGGCAGACCATGCACTCAGCACGGCTGCGGTAATGCCATACCTGCTGCCTATGACCATCCTCCGCCTCCGGATCGGCCACCACAAAGGTCTGATCGGTGCCGGTTTCCTCCACCACTTCCGCATCCGTCTGTTCGTCATT
>JBKCTR010000576.1:0-3744 GCA_046318755.1 Planctomycetaceae bacterium | reverse complement strand
GGCGGACCGGTTCAGGTTCCACCTCCAGATCCCCACGGCCGCCAGGGCCAGCAGCACGGCTCCCGCGCCCCAAACAGCCGCTCGTAAACCTCGGTTTTGCCTTGGCACCGCCCACTCTCCTCACCGGATGGCAAAGGAGCCTTCCGGGCAGATTCCCGAAAGGCTCCTGAAGACCGTGCGTGAACGCCGCATCAACTAGTCTTGCAGATTGAGATCCAGCTTGGTGTTGGCGGGATCTCCCTTGGAGACATTGGCCGTCAAACCGCTGAACTTCACCGTTCCGTATTTTTCGGGAATCAGCGATTTGGGCTTGTTGGCCACATTGGACCGTCCGGTGGGGTCCGACTGTGCCTTGCTGGTGTCGGGAGTCATTTTCTTCATGTCCTCGGCCATCTTGGCCATCGCCTGCTCGGGAGTCATCGACTTGGGATCGACCGACGCCGCTGCCGCAGCCGCGGCCGCTTCATCGGCCCCTTCCAGCTTGGTCACTGTCACCACGTAGCTCCCCGCGGCCGCCCCTGGTTCGCCGCGCGTCTTCAATCGATACTGACCTTTTTCATCGGTCAATCCCTCGGCCAGGGGGACCTTGAACCCGTCGGCACCGCTGAACGAGACACTGGCGTTCTTGACCGGTTCCCCCTTGTAGGTCACCACCCCGCCCGCTTCATACAGCGGCGGAGCGTCGCCGCCAAGGCACCCCAGAACACACGAACCCAACAGCAACACGATCACGGATTTCAAACGATGAATCTGCATGGGACTTCCTGACTGCGCAGCAGGCGCGATGACAATCAACAGAGACTGCAGGGAGCACGAGTTCATTCCTGGGGAAGAACTCGCGCTCGACCACTTCCGCCCACGCCGGACGACGGGCATTCCAGTCCACACACCTCGGGATCAGGCCCTTGCGGCCCCACAACAACCCCCAGGTCCCGGCACTCTGCCTTTGTTGGCCACGAGAAAAAAGACGAGGAGGCCCCAAGTTGCGACCTCCTCGCCTCTCACATTCAGCTCCGGTTGAGAACCGGAAGAGAGTTCCGTTTAGAACTCACCCACCACCTGACCATCCTTGCGGCCGCCAAGCCGCTGGTAGGTCTGGTGATTGATGTTTTCCGACAGGAACCGGACCGTTCCGTCGGCAAACAGGAAGTGCGCCCCGCCGGTGTGATTCGACTTGAATCCCCAGCTGAAGTTCCAGTTCGCCGGATTGGTGCAGGCGGTGTAGGTGATCTTGCCGGCCGGAGCCCCTTCGCAGGTGGTCAGGTCGTTGATCGGGGCGACAGTCGACGCGTGGGCCGACGACATGCCGTTGTAGTGCCACCAGCCAGCCTTGTGATCGTGACACTTCGCCAGAATCTCACCCACCATAATGGTGTTCGAGGTCCCGTCGGTCACATCCGCCGTGTTCATGTCGGCTCCCACCATGCGGGAGAACATCCCCGAGATCTGCTCTTTGGTCCAGAAGTTGCCGTGACCCGCGAGACCCGGGCGCTCAGCGAACTGCTCGTACGGCTGACAGGCCGCCCCCTGGATCGACGGAGTCGACTGCGAACCCAGCGAACCCGAGTAGCTCGACTGGACGCAGTCGTTCCATTCGCGCTCGTTCGAGTTGTCGCTCGGGCAGCGGGCATACGGAACCTGCTTGGTCCAGGTGCGGCTGCCGTCGGCCAGAATCGCCCGATCCTGGTACATCTCGTTCATGCGGAGCTGGTTGTACAACGGGGCCTGGTCCATGTAAGGCAGAACCCGCACTTGCCAACTGATGTGGGGAGAAGTCTCCAACTCCCAATCCCAACCACGGGTCCCCACCGCCCAACCCCCGGCACCCGGGAACTTCCCATAGGTGTCGTGGTAGTTGTGCAGTGCGAGACCATATTGCTTCAGATTGTTCTTGCACTGGGTCCGGCGAGCGGCTTCACGGGCCTGTTGCACAGCGGGCAACAAGAGCGCAACCAAGATGCCGATGATCGCAATGACCACCAGCAACTCGATCAGCGTGAATGCGCGACGTGACCTACGTTTCACGGAATTCACCATCCTTCACATCCTCCGGAGAAACAAAAAGGACACAAGACGGGAACAAGAAAAAGTTCCTGCGGGACGTCTCCAGAAAAGAGAACAGATTCCCACTATTGAACAGTAACGCTCGTCAAGCCAATCTGTCAATTTCCCATCTGCGAAAAATGTTGGGAACACCACACGATTCTCAGATTCTCTGGTTCCCCCCCCACCGCCCCGCACCGGGTGGCGTAGTCACTTCTGGAAATGTGTGAATGCTGGGTTGACCTCTCGCAACCGTCTCCCCCCGCCCGACGCAGCCGCTCCCCCCGGATTCCACCCCTCAAACAAGGCCCCGCTGGATGTTTCGCTTCTCCGCTCCGTCGCTCCCGTTATTCCTCTCCGGGATCGGCCTGGCCTGCCTTCTGGGAGTCAGCGGCTGTCAGAAAGACTCCATGCCCCCCGGCCCCAATCCGGCCGGCGGCGAGACCAGTCCCGGCAAATCGTCCAAATCGTCCAGCCCGGGGGATCTCTCCAAGAAACGCCCCGAGTCGAAGCCACTCCAGACCCTCGCCAAGTTCCGCAATGCGGCAGCCCAGGGCCAGGTCGACTTCACCTACCGCGACGGACAGGAAGCAGGACATTTTTCGATTCTCGAATCCCTGGGTGGTGGAGCCGCCCAGGTCGACTTCGATCTCGACGGTCTGAACGACCTGTATTTTCCCGGCGGCGGAGATTTCAGTGCCGACTTCCGCCCCACCCCCCTCCCCGCCGCCCTGTTTCACAACCGGGGTGAACTCCAGTTTCGAAACCTCACGGTTCTCTCCCGCCTGTCGTCACCCCGCAGCTACAACCATGGCATCGCCACGGGAGATTTCGATGCCGATGGGTTTCCCGATCTGCTAATCACTGGCTATGGAGGTCTGACCCTGTTCCAGAACCGGGGTGATGGAACCTTCGACGAGGTCCCCCCCGGCGCGTCCGGATTGGAGGACACGCTCTGGAGCAGCAGTGCTGGCTGGGCCGACTTCGATGGCGACGGAACCCTGGATCTGTTCGTCGCTCACTATGTCGATTGGTCTCCCGAAAACGATCCGCAATGCCCCGGCCCCACTCCCAACGACCCCCGCGAAGTCTGCTCTCCCCGGCGGTTCAAGGGGTTGCCCGACTTCCTGTATCTGAGCAATGGCGACGGGACGTTCCGGAATGTCTCGGTCGAGAACGGGCTGCGTCAGCCCGGCCCCGATGATGACGGCCAAGACAAGAGCCTCGGGGTGGTCATCGCCGATCTCGAGCTCGACGGCTACCCCGATGTCTACGTCGGGAACGACACGGTCCCCAATTTTCTCTATCTCAACGACAAGGGACGACTCACCGAGGTGGCGCTCCGCAGTGGCACGGCCCTCTCCGAACGGGGCACTCCCGATGGTTCGATGGGGGTCGACATCGCCGACTTCAATCTCGATGGCCGTCCCGATATCTGGGTCGCCAATTACGAACGCGAAAGCATTGCCCTCTATCGCCAGGAGAAACGAGCCTCGAAACCGGGGGATGTCTTCTTTACCCACGTAAGCCAGATGGTCGGCATCACCAATGTGGGAGGCCTGTTTGTGGGCTGGGGAACCGCATTCTTCGATTTCGACCGCGATGGCGATGAAGACGCCATCGTTTCCAACGGGCATGTCATCCGCTTTCCCTCCAACTCCGAAATCGAACAGTTGCCCCTGCTGCTGGAAAACCTGGAGG
>JBKCTR010000575.1:0-20362 GCA_046318755.1 Planctomycetaceae bacterium | reverse complement strand
GATCCGGCGTGGTCAGTTGGACTGGAGCTACCGCGCGACCGATGTGCGCTCGAAAAAATCGGTGTTTCATTACGAATTGGCGGTCGATCCGCGGGTCGAGATCCGCGAGGTCCATGTGCGCGAGCAAGAGACCGACCGGGTGGCCCGTTGGTCCCGCGACGGCGATCGGCTGACCGTGTTTCTGGCATCGCGGGCAGGAACGTCGCAAACACTGGAGGTCTCAGGGACGATGCCCCTCCCGGAAACCGGCGACGTCGCCCCACCCCGGGTGTCTCTGCGGGGCTTGCGCCCGACGATTGAACGCCGGCTGCTGACGGTGGTGGACGACGGCGTCTTGGCTCGACTCACCCTGGGAGACGCACCGGGACGCGCTGCCGGGGGCTCGCTGCTGCTGTTCGACGCCCCCAGCAACCCCGAGGAGGAATGGCCGATGTTGCGACTCACCGGCCCAGCCCCGCGCGTCCCCGATCGGCCTGAAGCGCCAGAACCCCCCGAAGATCAGGCCGGTTCCTCGGAACCGTCGACCGCTTCTGGGACCGGCAGTGTGGCGGTCCGGCATGCCGAGCTCGAATTGTCGGCCCCGGACCAGAATCCCTGGACCTGTCTGGTCCGCCTTTGGGTGTCTCCAGGAGAATCGCACACCCTGAACTGGACGGCTCCAGTGGGAGCCGAGATGCGGGTGGTGCAGTGGAATGGTGTGCCTCTGGAGTGGCGGGTGGACAGTTCGGCCAATGGAAGGCAGTGGACCTGTGTGGTTCCATCACGATCCCAGGAGGGGCTGCTACAGGCCGTCTGGCAATTGCCGCCGCCTCAAACCCCAGGCCGGCCCCTCCTGTGGCCGCAACCCCTACCCGAACTTCCCAGAGTGACCACGGCCGAGTGTGAACGGTTGGCGCTGATCTGGAATTCGGACCCCTGGAATTGGCTGTCGATCTCGCCCCCCTGGCGGCAGATCACAGGGAAGGAACTGGGGGAATTGCGGCAACACCCGTCCCTCCCGCCCATGGAAACACCCCCTTCGGAACTCGTCGCCCTGGGCTCCACCCGCGCGATCGAAGAGTGGCGGCACGGTGGGGCCATTTCGGGATTGAAGGCGTGGCCAGGTCACGTCGTGCGCTGGGGGGGAATGGGCGCGGCCACTCTGACGCTCGCCTGTCTGGTTTGGTGGCTGACCCCGCTGTGGACCGCGCTGCAGACCCGCGGCAGCCTGACACTGGTGTTGGTTGGTCTGATGTGGTGGGGCTGGTTCCTGGGAGGCGGTTGGGGATTTCTCCTCGCCGTCGTCTCGGTCCCGTGGGCCCTGCGGGATCTGCGAATGCCCACTCACCAGGCAGGGGGACCCCACCATTGAGCCGGCCGGTGTGACAGTTCACCCCTCCGATCGAAACGATGAGGCGCTCTGGAACGAGGGGGATGGGGAGGAAGAAGCTGGTTGACCTCCCACAGCCGATCAAATAAAGTGATGCTGATGGATGATGAGTGACCGGCGGTTCCCCACGACCGCCTGTGGTTTTGCGACTGGGACCTCCCAACTGCGGCAGACAGAACGAGAAAGGATCCGACGATGTTCACGATACTGGGGCGGGCACTGCCTGGTCAGACGGATTGCAGCGGGGTCTCGAGACGTGACTTTCTGACCGTCGGGGGAATGGCTCTGGGAGGGATTTCCCTGAGCGATGTTCTGCGTGCCGAGACCAAGGGGGCGGGTCTGGGTCACAAGGCGATCATCAATATTTATCTGCCGGGTGGTCCGCCGCACCTGGATATGTGGGACCCGAAGCCCCAGGCTCCGCGGGAAATCCGGGGGGAATTCGACGCCATCCAGACCAATGTGCCGGGAATTGAAGTCTCCGAGATGTTCCCCCGCATGGCCCAGATGATGGACAAGTTCGTCATCGTGCGGTCGCTGTCCGATTCGGATGGGGGACATGATGGGTACCAGTGCATGACGGGCCGCAAGCGCGGCGGCCGGGTTCCTCCTGGCGGGTGGCCATCCGCCGGAGCCTGGGTTTCGAAGTGCCAGGGGCCGGCGAACGACGCCATTCCGCCCCACTTGGCCTTGATGTACACCACGGGCAACCGCACTTGGGGCGAACCGGGGGACGGAGGGTTCCTGGGGGTGGCGCATGCGCCGTTCAACCTGTTGGGCCGGAAAGCCCGCAGCACGGCCGACAGTATGATCCTGCAAGGGGTCACTCTCGACAAACTGAAGGACCGCACCTCGCTGATGCAGTCGCTGGACCGCTTCCGGAGGCAGGCGGACGCCCAGGGGGTCATGGAGAGTATGGATGTCTACGCCCAGCAGGCGATGGGCATGCTGACCACGTCGCGAGTGGTCGATGCCCTGGATCTGAGCCAAGAGGATCCGGCGATTGTTGCCCGGTACGGCCAGAGCGTGGAAGAGTTCCAGCGTGATGGTGCTCCGCCGATGATCGAGAACTTCTGCATCGCCCGGCGGTTGGTCGAGGCGGGTGCCCGGTTCGTGTCGCTGAACTACAGCCGGTGGGACTGGCACGGCCCCGACGGGATGAATTATCCCAAGTGCCGAGAGGAATGTCCGCTGCTGGATCAGGGGCTGGCGGCGCTGGTCTCGGACCTGCACGAGCGGGGCCTGGACCGCGACGTGTCGGTCGTGGTCTGGGGCGAATTCGGCCGGACCCCCAAGATCAACGGCAACAACAGCCGCGATCACTGGCCACAGGCGAACACCGCCCTGTTGGCGGGAGGAGGAATGCGGACGGGCCAGGTGATTGGGGCCACCAACCGGTACGGAGAACATCCGACGTTGCGGCCGGTCAAGTTCCAGGAAGTGTTCGCGACCCTCTACAAGAACGCCGGGATTGACGCCCAAAATATCCGGGTGTTCGATCAGGCGGGTGTCCCGCAGTATCTGGTGGACCAAGGGAACGAACCACTCCACGAAGTGGTCTGACAGCGGCTCGGCTTGGCTTCTGGCCAGTTGGCTCTGCGATCCCGACAGTGCTGATGCGAACTTCGGTCCGACGTGGGGAGTGCCAAGGGAGAGGTCGGTCTGAAGACGGCATGGGCCGATCCGACTCGATTCTCACAACACTCTCGACTGGGCCTCTTCTTTGAAAGCCGAGAGGTTCCTGTGAGGGAGCTTGAGCCTCCCTGGCAATGGACCGATCTGCCGACCGCGGCGAATCAGCCGTCAGGTTCCACGCAGAAAACTGCGGGTCATGAACTGGGCGCGCACTGGGGGAGATGGAGGGGGCATCTGCTCTTCGACGTTCCCCTCAGCCGAAGATGGAATAGCGTTGGCTCCAAACGGGTGCAGGGGGGCCGCACCGACCATCTGTTTGCGAAACAACGCCATGCTGCGTGGCCGCAGCCGGTACGGTTCGTGTGGATCAAACGGGACCGGCTGAATGTCCCCATCGTAGGTATCGAAGAGCCGTTCGAGACCGGGGACATGACGCAACGCCTCGGGCATCTGAAAGTCGACGATCTCGTCGTGGGCATTCAGCAGGATCAAGAGATGATCCCCCACAATCGACTCTCCCTTGGGATCGGTCTGGCGGCAGTCTCCCACCAACAGGATGCCCAACGCCCTCAGTTGATTGCTGTTCCAGGACTGAATGCTCATCTGGCCCCCGGCTGGATCGAGCCAATAGACATCGTTCAGACCGCCCAGAATGGAGCCCCGGAAGAAATTCCGGCGACAGAGCACGGGCTGCGTTTTGCGAATCTCGAGCAGCCGCCGCACAAAATCGAGAAACTCGCGATCGTCGTCTTTCAGGTTCCAGTCAAGCCAAGAGAGTTCGTTGTCCTGGCAGTAGCAGTTGTTGTTCCCCTGCGATGTCTGCGACAGTTCGTCCCCTCCCCGCAGCATCGGGACCCCCTGCGAGACCAGCAGCGTGGCCAGCAGGTTCCGCATCTGTCGGCGCCGCATTGCCTCGACGGCGGGGTCTTCGCTGGGCCCCTCGACGCCGCAATTCCAACTGTCGTTGACCTGGCTTCCGTCGCGGTTTCCCTCTCCGTTCGCCTCATTGTGCTTCTGGTTGTACATCACCAGATCGCGCAGCGTGAACCCGTCGTGACAGGTGATGAAATTGATGCTGGCCGAGGGCCGCCGACCGTCATCCTCATAAAGATCGGCACTGCCGGACATGCGCGTGGCCAGCTCGCCCACGGTGCTGCCATCCCCTTTCCAAAAGCGCCGCACGCAGTCGCGGTAGCGACCGTTCCACTCGGTCCAGATCACGGGAAATTGCCCCACCTGGTAACCGTTCTCGCCCACATCCCACGGCTCGGCGATCAGTTTGACCTGAGACAGGATGGGATCCTGGTGGATCACGTTCAGGAAGCCACTCATCAGGTCGACATTGCCAGTCTGCCGCGCGAGGGTGGCCGCGAGGTCGAACCGAAAGCCATCGACATGCATTTCGGTCACCCAGTAGCGCAGGCTGTCCATGATCAGTTGCAGCACGCGGGGATGCTGCAGGCGCGGAGTGTTCCCACACCCGGTGTAGTCGAGATAGTACCGGGGATTGTCGGGGACCAATTGATAGTACGACCGGTTGTCGATCCCCCGCAGGGAGAGAGTGGGGCCCCACTGGTTTCCCTCGGCAGTGTGGTTGTAGACCACGTCGAGGATCACTTCGATTCCCGCCGCGTGCAGCGTGCGGACCATCGATTTGAATTCGTGCAGGGCCAATTCGGGGTCGCGGACGCTTGCATAGCGCGGATCGAGCGCGAAGAAGCCGAGGGTGTTGTAACCCCAGTAGTTGTCCCGGCCCTGGTCGACGAGGAACCGCTCGTCGACATGAAAATGCACGGGCAGCAGTTCGACCGCCGTAATTCCCAGACTGCGCAGGTGTCGGACGGCGACTTCCGAGGCCAGCCCCGCGTAGGTCCCACGCAGCCGTTCGGGCACACCGGGCATCCGCCGGGTGAAACCCTTCACATGAATCTCGTAGATGATGGTTTGCTCCCAGGGAGTCCGCGGAGAACGGTCGTCCCCCCAGGTGAAGGCGGTATCGACCACCTGCGCCAAAGGTGCGAACCGGGCCGAATCCCGGGTGTCATACGAGAGGTCTCCCTCCACCGCCCCGGTGGTGTAGCCAAACAACGAATCGTCCCAGCGCAGCGTCCGTGCCACGGCGCGGGCGTAGGGATCGAAGATCAGCTTGTGAGGATTGCAGCGGTGGCCCGCGGAAGGGTCATACGGACCCGTCACGCGAAAGCCGTAAATCGCCCCCGGCTTGATGTCGGGAAAGTAGCCATGAAAGACCTTGTAGGTCTTCTCGGGCAGGCAGTGCCTGGCACTTTCGACCGGCGCATTCGGATCGTCGAACAGGCACAATTCGACCCGCTCGGCCAACTCGGAAAAGAGGGCGAAATTCACCCCCGACCCATCCCAGGTCGCTCCCAGGGGATAGGGCTGTCCTGGCCAGATGCGCATGAAAGGCTCGCTCGCGGACGGGAAATAACCTGCATCGAAAGTCTACGCGAACCGGAAGGACGGGGGGAGTGATCGGGAGATCGGGGATTTGCTGATCGACAGCCATGCGTCGCATCGCATGGTCGATTATGATTGTTGAAGTCGACAGCCATTGCCTCGGGAATTCCCCGGACCGCCCCAGATCACGGGACGGAAAGTTTCCCCCCCTCTGTTGACCTGTGCTTGCCGTCTCATGCCAGGAGGCGGCCCTGACTGTTCTGATCTGGGCGATTCTCCCCAAGAGAGCTGACTTGTCCGATCTGCTGATCTCCTCACCCCACCGCTACCTCGTTCGCTTTCACCCCAAGCGGATCGCCCATGCCTTCACCGATGTCTTGATCATTGGCAGCGGGATCGCCGGTCTGCGGGCGGCATTGGAGGTTCCCTCGGGACTGCAGCAGATCATCATCAGCAAAGATCAGGTGGCCCTCTCCAACAGTGCCTGGGCTCAGGGGGGGATCGCCGGTGTGCTCGATCCCGTCGACGAATTTTCGAACCATGTGGCCGACACACTGGCCGCCGGGAAGGGCATTTGTGATCCCCGGATTGTCGAACTGGTGGTGCACGAAGCCCCAGACCGCATCCGCGAACTGATCGAGTGGGGGGCGGTCTTCGACCGGGAGAATGGCAGTCTCGCCCTGACCCGGGAGGGAGGGCACAGCCACCGTCGCGTGGCCCATGCCCTGCAGGACGCCACCGGCAAGGAAGTGATGCGGGCACTGATTGCCCGGGCGACCGAACTGCCGAACGCCGCCCTTTGGGAAAAGACCTTCACCATCGACCTGCTGACCCACGAGGGAGTCTGCCGAGGGGCCGTGGTCTGGAACCGGGAACATGGCAAGACGCTGGTCTGGGCCAAGCAGACCATTCTCGCCACCGGAGGCGCAGGACAAATCTATCGCGAGACCACCAACCCCGTGATCGCCACCGCGGACGGCCATGCCGCCGCCTTCCGCGCCGGTGCCGAATTGCGAGACATGGAATTCATGCAATTCCACCCCACGGTGCTGTATATCGCCGGCAGCTCGCGGCATCTCATTTCCGAAGCGGTGCGGGGGGAAGGTGCCTACCTGCGTGACTGCACTGGCGAGCGGTTCATGGGTCAGTATTCTTCCCAGATGGAACTGGCCCCCCGCGACGAGGTCAGCCATGCCATCGTTCAGCAGATGGAGAAGACCCGGCACCCCTGCGTCTATCTCGACCTGTCCCACCTTCCCAAAGAGTTGGTTCGCGAGCGATTCCCCCATATTGGGAAGGTCTGTCGGGAGTTCGGATTGGACATCACCCGCGACCTCATTCCTGTCCGTCCGGGAGCCCACTACATGATCGGCGGCTGCACCACCGATGATGAGGCCCGCACCACCCTCCCGGGACTCTGGGCCGCCGGAGAGGTGACGTCGACCGGACTGCACGGCGCGAATCGCCTGGCGTCGAACAGCCTGTTGGAAGGGTTGGTGTTTGGCCGCCGCGCGGGTCGGAACGCAGGTGTGGCCGCCGCCGCCACCCCCGATGAATTCCGCCCGATCCCCCTGATCAGCGACTGGCCCACGGGGGGCCCCACCGACGACGAACTGGACCTCACCGATTTACGCAACTCTCTGGGATCCGAGATGTGGCGCGACGTTGGCATCCAGCGCTCCCTCGCCGGCCTCGAAGGAGCCCAGCGCCAGGTCGATTTCTGGAGCACCTACGTCGCCGCCAAAGAGTTCGCCGACCCCCGCGGCTGGGAATTGCAGAACATGCTGCTGGTCTCGCGCCTGATCATCGCCGGGGCACTTCGCCGCCGTGAAAGCCGCGGCACCCACTTTCGCAGCGATCATCCCCGGGCCGATTCTGGTCAAGCGCACCATTTCTCGGTTCAGGCCAGCTCCCCCTGAGTTGCCATCCCGATTTCCGTCCTTCCCCTGTGAGTCTCCTGCCCGACACCATGAACCTGATCGAACAAAAACTTCACGAATTGGACCTGTCGCTCCCGACGGCACCTCCTCCCGTCGGGTTCTATGTGCCAGTGATCAGGACGGGCCCGTTGGTCATCACCAGCGGACAACTTCCATTCATCGGCAAACAACTGGCGTTCGCCGGGAGACTGGGGGCGGAGTTACACGAGGAAGACGGCCGGAACGCGGCGCGGATTTGTGTGTTGAACGCCTTGGCGCAGGTCAAGGCTTGCCTGGGGTCACTCGAGCAGGTGCGGCAGGTGGTTCGGGTCGAGGGATATGTGCTCTCGGCACCCGGGTTTTCGAATCAGCCGCAGGTGCTGAATGCGGCTTCGGAGCTGTTGGTGCAGCTGTTTGGAGACCGGGGTCGGCACGTGCGAACCGCGGTGGGGGTTGCGGAGATGCCTCTCAACGCGGCCGTACAACTCGCCCTGTGGGTGGAAGCCTGATAGCATTTGCGCCGCGTCAATAATGTTCGACCGACAATCCTCGGGTCCCACTCGATGAGTCAGCCCCCCCAATTGCTCCGCTGGACGCTGAAAATTGTACGGGGACTGCGCACTCTGTCTCCTGGCGAGGCCGTGGTGTGGGCCTCATGGGGAGGATTGCTGCTGTCGATCGAAACGCTCGGAAGCCGGTTCAATGACCGCTGGTTCGATCTGGGGGCCGGCGTGTCGATCTTGGGGTGGTGTCTGATCACCCTGCTGGTCCACAACACCAGGCCTCTGCAACTGATGACCTGGATGCTGGGAGGGTTGCCCTCGCGGCGCTGGCTGCAGAACAACCTGGCTTTCAGTTGGGGGGTCGACCTCCGCCGCGTTCCTCCGCTGCGGCGGTGCTTGCCGCCTACGTGGGTGCGGGTGGCGGCGGGACTGCTGGTTGGAACACTGCTGACCTTCGCCGCCGTCGGCCTCTTCCCGCGCGGTCTCCGCGAATGGATCGTTCCGGTGTCGTACCTGGCGTTCCTGATTCCCTGGACAGTCACTCTGGGGCTCTCGATTTTCCTCGCCAGCGTCATGCTGTTTTTGCTCTGGGCCGAAATTCATGACCGGGCCGTCGCCAGCTTCGAAGCCCAGGGCGAGCGACCGGTCCGCGCCGAGGTGTTGGCGATGCTGGGGTGCACCGCGACCTTGCTGGTGGCTGGACTGACACTTCCTTTGTGGATCGCTGTCGCGGGACTGCTGGGGATCGGTGTTCTGGTCACACTGGGCATGGCACTGACCAGCGACGATTTGGTGCTGGTCTGGCGTCAGGAGATGAAGGGGCGAAGCGGCTGCTTCGATGGACGCCTCTTCATCTGGTTTCAGACCATCGCCGCCATCGCCATCCTGATCAATCTTTCGCTGTGGTTGGGGGGAGCGCGGGAATTGCCATTTCTGGGTGAATGGCGGCTTTCCACCGTCTTTTCGCCCCGGGCCCTCTCCGACCCAGCCCGAATCCTGGCCCGGATCACCAGTTGGGTCTCGCTGGGTGGGGGCATCGCCCTCGGATTCGACGCCGTCCGACTCGCCTTTCAAGGAATTCGCTACCATCCCCGGCGCATGCTCGCAGGGGAGGGACGGGTACTCTCTGCGGCGGCGGCCTTTGAAACACGCCGACCACAGGAAATTCGCTGTCGGCGGCAATTGACGCGAGGGCTCGAACGGCTGTTCAAACGCGCGGCAAGAAGGCGGTTGCCGGCCAATTCGGGACTGCTGCTGGGACTTCAGCACTGGTTCGTCTCGGGATTGCGGACCGACGCCAATGAAGACTACCTGCATGACCGCGATGCCACGGTGTTTGACGGCATCATCGGCCGTCCCTTTCACAAAGTCTTTCCGAGGTTGGCCCGGTTTCACTTTTGGCAGGTCACCACCTCTCTCGAAATCGACCTGATCTACATTGAGCGCTCCGTCTCGTTTCGAAGATTTGTCAAAGTGCTGCGGCAAATGTTCGAGATTTACGACATGCACGGAGGCCGCGTCCGGGCGGAGGACCGACACTTCCTGGGCCTGACCGGAGTCAAGGTGATCATTCATGAAATCGCCGCCGGGGCGATCCAGCCTCCCGACTTCGAAATTCCCGGAAACAGTCATTACCCCGAGCCCGAGTACAAGGAACTCGACCGGGCCCGGGTGCTGCATGTCTTCCGTGAACGTCAGGAATCCGATGTCGAAGCTCCCACCCCGGGCGAATCGAATTGGGCTCCCGATCTCAGCCACCTGTTTTGAGTTTCCGTCGCCAGCCTCTGGTGTGGCTGAGACCAGGTGGGAGACGGAGACCTTCGTCGGTATTGAGTCGACACGCTGCATCACCTTTTCGGGGTGAATCGGCAGCCCGGGGACGATGCCCAGACTGAGTCCTCGACCCAGCAAAACTCATGCTGCATTTCTTTCGCAGATCCCCTAGACTCCCTCCGATTGACAGCCCCCTCACCCCTGCGAAGGACGACCAGGCGTGACCGCCATCCTTGGAATCTCCGCGTACTTTCACGATTCAGCGGCCGCGCTGGTCGTCGACGGCCAGATCGTGGCCGCCGCCCAGGAGGAGAGATTCACCCGGCTGAAGCACGATCCCAATTTTCCCTCACGATCAGTCGAATACTGCCTCAAACAGGCGGGCCTCACCGCGGACGACCTCGACTACGTCGGCTTTTATGACAAACCCCTGCTGAAGTTCGAACGGCTGCTCGAAACCACGGTTGCCTTCGCCCCGCGTGGCTTCCGCTTCTTCGCCGAGGCGATTCCCCTGTGGGTCAAACAAAAACTCTACCTGCCCCGCGAGCTCAAGGCGGGGTTGGGGGGCAAGTACCGTCGCCGAATCGTCTTTACCGAGCACCACGAGTCGCATGCAGCCAGCGCCTTTTTTCCCTCTCCCTTCGAAGAAGCGGCGATCCTGACCCTCGATGGCGTGGGAGAATGGGCCACCGCCAGCTACGGTGTCGGCCGGGGAAACCGTATCGAGTTGTTGAAAGAACTGCGCTTCCCCCACTCTCTGGGAATGCTCTATTCGGCCTTCACCTACTTCTGTGGATTCCGGGTCAATTCCGGCGAATACAAGCTGATGGGGCTGGCCCCCTACGGTGAACCCCGGTACGCAGACCTGATCCGCGAAAAACTGGTCGACATCAAGCCGGATGGTTCGCTACGGCTCGACCTGTCCTACTTCGATTATTGTCTGGGCCAGCGGATGACCTCGCCCAAGTTCGCCCAGTTGTTTGGCGGTCCCCCGCGGCCTCCCGAATCGCCCCTGACCGAAAGGGAAATGGATCTGGCGGCCTCGATTCAGGTGGTGACCGAGGAGGTCATGCTCAAAATGGCCCGCCACGTCCATGCGGAAACGGGCCTGAAAAACATCTGCCTGGCGGGTGGAGTGGCCCTCAATTGCGTGGGGAACGGCAAGATTCTGCGGGAAGGTCCGTTCGAGAACCTGTGGATCCAGCCCGCCGCCGGCGATGCGGGGGGAGCCCTGGGAGTGGCCCTCTTCATCTGGCATCAATTGCTCAACAACCCCCGCACGGTGCAGCCGCGCGACAGCCAGCATGGGTCGCTGTTAGGCCCGGCGTTCAGTGACGACCAGGTCGAACAGTTTCTCAAGTCAATCGGGGCCAAATACCGGCGATATCCCGACGACGAATCGCTGTGCAGCGAGGTCGCGGAATTGATCGGCAGCGACAAGGTCGTGGGATGGGTGCAGGGACGCATGGAATTTGGGCCCCGGGCACTGGGATCCCGTTCGATTCTGGGAGACGCCCGTAGCCCGCGGATGCAGTCGGTGATGAATGTGAAGATCAAGTTCCGCGAATCGTTCCGCCCCTTCGCCCCGTCGGTGATGGAGGAACATGTCGACGACTATTTCCAGATGCGTCCCCGCGAGCAAAGCCCCTACATGCTGCTGGTGGCCCCCGTCGCTGACTCGCGCCGCACCAACAGTGCCACCGAAATGGCTGGCAAGACCGGCATCGACAAGCTCAAGGTTCTGCGATCGGAAATTCCCGCTGTCACCCACGTCGACTATTCGGCCCGCGTCCAGACAGTCGATGCCGACCGCCACGGCCGATATCACCACCTGCTGCGCAAGTTCCGCGAGCGGACTGGCTGCCCGGTGGTGATCAACACGAGCTTCAACGTGCGGGGGGAACCGATCGTCTGCACCCCTCAGGATGCCTATCGCTGCTTTTTGTCCACCAATATGGACGCCCTCGTTCTGGAACGCTGCGTGTTGCTCAAGGAAGATCAGCCGGCTCTATCGGCCGAGGAAATCGCCAAATACGTCCAGCAGTTCAAGCTCGACTGAACCTTGCGAAGAGAGCAGTGCCCGGCACCTCCACCAAGAGGGTGAGAGAAGCTCTTCCTATTTGCCACAGTGTCCTGATTCCCATGGACCGGGACTCGCGGTCCTGCCACAGAGGAACCTCCCCAAGCCCTCAACCCCCCCAGCTTGGAACTGCCTCACGCATTGACCGCTGTAAGGAGGTTCGATTTGCATTTTCCGATTGTCGCGGTCCCCACTTTTGTGATAGGAAACCGTCCTCTTCGAAACCCCCCCCAGCCAGTTCAGTCACTCCACTTTCGCAAACTCTCAATTCCGCTCTTGGGTGAAGACGAGCGCCGTTGAGATCGCTGGCGGATCGAACTGCCTTCAGATTCCAGGGTCGGGCTGCTCACTACCCACCTCAATCCGACCCCCGTCCAGCATGTCTTCACATTGCGTCGCCGCTGCTGCGCGCGTCAATCCAAGACCGCGTTTCCGCTGGATTCAAGTCGTTTTGGCGGCTTCGTTGATGACGGCCCTCCCCGGCTGCGCCATTCTCAGTCCCACGGCCCAGTGGTTCCCACCCGGCATCCCCAAATCACCTGAGCCGGGAGATGATGTCTGTTCGCGGGCCTTCGCGTCAGCCCAACAGGCCGACGTACAAAACTCCGAAGACACTCCCCGACTCTGGCTGGTCGCCACCCAACTGGCATGGCGCGAACTCCCCCCGGGCGCCCCTCACTCGATTTCCAACACCGAGTCGTGCGCTGCCTGGCAGCGCTATCAACTGGCACTGGGGCGGTTCCTCGAGACCGCCCGTGAGCAGGGCTTGTGGAAACCGGGGGAGGGATTTCACGTGAACACCGCGCAGGGACCAGTCTGGATTCCCATCGAGCCACGCGGGTTCATCTGGCAGACAGGAGAATTCCAGCAACTGCGGGCCGTGGGCTGTTACAGCTCACCTTCGCTCAACCGACACCATGTTCGGGACGGGGTGGGAGCCCCGGTCGTCGTCGAGCGTGGGCCGCATCCCAAAGTGCGGCCAGGCGACCAGTTTCTGAGCCCTAACGCCCTGTTTTCCGCCACTGCCGTCCTCCGTCCGATCACGGATGCCTCGGGAAATCCGAGTCTGATCCTCGAATTGTGGAACCCGCGCCACGCCTCCCAGGTGGATGGGCCGCAGGGTCCGGTCCCACTGGCCGCCGACCTCTCCGCTCCGTTCGTATTCCACGAAGCCGAGGCAGGAAATCTTCCGGATCCCTTCGAGATGTTTGTGCATCCCGACAACACACCCGAGTTTGAGGGACTGCTGTTTCTCGAGCCGTACCAACCCGGGAAAATCCCGGTGATTCTGGTGCACGGTCTGCTGTCGAGTCCCCGCACATGGATCGACCTCGCGAATGATCTGCGGGCCAATCCCGAGTTCACGAGCCGCTATCAACTCTGGGCGTTTGGCTACGCCACCGGCCGACCTTTTGTCAGGGCGGCGGCCGATCTGCGGCGACAGTTACGATTGGCTCTGGAAGAACTGCAGACGAATTGTGCAGATCCTGCGCTCGACCAGGTTGTGCTGATCGGGCACAGCATGGGAGGCCTGATTTCCAAGATGCAGGTCTGCTCGAGCGGAGACCTGTTGTGGACGACCATCTCCGATCGTCCCCTGGATGATCTCGAGTTGCCCGAAGATCTCCGGGACGGTATCGAAGACATTATGTATTTCGAACCGACTCCCGCCGTGAAGCGGGTGATCTTCGTGGGGACCCCGCATCGCGGCGCCGCGGTGGCCCACCAACTGATCGGCCGGATCAGTTCCTCACTTGTCAAACGCGATCCCGACGGAATGAGCCGACTGGTGGAGTTGGCCGAACAGAACGAAGGCTTCCTCAATCGCCTGATCTGGAAGCCGGTCTTCGGCCAAGCCCGACTCCCCACCAGCATCGATCTGCTCGATCCCCAGCACCCGCTGCTGCAGGCGGTCGATGCCCTGCCGATCGACCGAGGGGTTCAACTTCACACCATCGCGGGCAAATGGCTGTATACCATCGGTCCCGGAGGAGGCGATGGTGTGGTTCCCCTTTCCAGTGCCGTTCATCCACTGGCCCAAAGCGAGTTGGTGATCAACGCCGCACACACGGCCGTCCATCGAACCCCAGAGTCAATTGCCGAGATTTGGACGATCTTGAAGGAACATGCGGATGGGGTCTCACGGTCCTCCACAGGGGACGCGGCATCCTGGAGACCGATCCGGGAGGAGGGCTCGAACGAGCTGCCACCCGAGCCTCCGCTCTCGACTGGCAACGAACGCTGACCGACGATTCCCCAGCGACTTCGCAGTCCCCCTCGCACAGCATCCGAGTCCATTCCAATTCGCACAGGTGGCGGGCCTGAACACCGCAGCGGCGCCCTGGGTGGCGGGCCCGGGATGCTACGGTGGTGGCTATTGTCCCAAAGCCTCAATGATCTCCTGGACGCTCTGCAACTGCTTCTGCAGTCCCGAGAGCGTCTCACGGACCTGCTCGACTACTTCGGGGGGAGCCTTCTCAACAAAGCTGGCATTCCCCAGCTTGCGTTCGTGCCCGAGGATGAACCCCCGCAACTTCTCAGCCTCCTTCTTCTGCCGGGCCAATTCAGCCTCACGATCCACAACCCCGGCAAGGGGAATGTAACCGTCGGCATCATTGAGCGAGAAACTGGCAGAGGTCCCCGGTCTGGTCACATCAATCCCAGCCCCCTTCAGAACCACCTTGGCGAGATTTGTGAACTGGGAGGCGACGTCATTCAACTCTGACGCCACCTCGGGTTGGCAACGCACATGCAGCGTCAGCTCCACCCGATCTTCGATCCGATACATCGCGCGCACATTCCGGACCGCGGCGATCAGCTCCTTCAGCCGGTCAAACCGCGCCTCCAGGCTGATGTCTCGCCACCCCGAGGGAATCTCGGGCCACGGGGCCACCATGCAGATAGAAACCGCTTCTCCGGGGTTCGGCAATCCCCGCTGGGGGGCCAGTTCATTGAGCTTGGCCCAAAGCTCTTCGCATACAAAGGGGATGAAGGGGGACAGCAGCCTCAGCAAGACATCGAGCACGCCCACCAGCACCCGCTGCGCAGCCGGGCGCAACGTCTCGTCGCGCAGCCGAGGTTTGATCATTTCCACGTACCAATCGCAGAACTCATTCCAGGTGAAGTCCCGCAGAGTCCGCGTCGCAGCATCAAAGTGATAGTCCGAGAGCTCGGCATTCACTGTCCGCACCGTCGTGGCCAGCCGGCTCAGAATCCACCGGTCTTCCAACCGGAATTCGGACGGATCGACAGGCCCGGGGGTATACCCCGCGAGGTTCATGAAGGCAAACCGGGTGGCATTCCACAGCTTGTTGCAAAAATTGCGGCCGTACTCGAATCGGTCACTCACCACCCGGGCCACCGGCTCTCCCTCGTCCGCAGTGAACCAGGGACTGCTGTACTGCGGCGTCGCCTTGCACTTCGGGCACTTCAGCCGCGGCTTCGCTCCGCCAGCGGGAATCGCCTTCTGATGCTCGATGGTCTGCGGTATCACCTCTTGGCAGGAGGGGCACTCATAGCCCACGGGCAGCCGCACATCCTGACTCTCGCCAGCCAGCGAGGCAATTGTGAACCGTACGGCATCCACCCCGTACTTGTCGACCAAGTCCAGGGGATCGACTCCATTTCCCTTGCTCTTCGACATCGTTTGACCGAATCCATCCAGAATCTTCGGATGAACGTGCACGTGGTGAAATGGCACCTGGCCCCTGTTGTAGAGCCCCATAATCACCATCCGCGCGACCCACAGGGTGATGATGTCGCGGCTGGTGATCAGCACGCTGGTCGGGTAGTAGTAGTCGAGGACGGTATTCTTCCCCGAAGAGGAGGGATCGGGCCGACCCGACAATGGGGGATTCCGGCCTTCATCGGGCCAACCCAGGGTCGCGAGGGGCCACAGCGCCGAGCTGCACCAGGTGTCGAGATCATCGTAATCGCGGCGCAACTGGTGGTTACCCCCCAGCGCATCCTCGGGCAGGTCGGTCTCGGCGCAGATCAGCCAGCAGCGATCCTCGGCATCCCGCTGCCAGATCACGTCGGCGCGTCCGCCAAAAGCCTTTTGGAGATCCGCCTCAGTGCAGGTCGTGCAGTACCAGATGGGAATCTGATGTCCCCACCACAACTGCCGGCTGATGCACCAGTCGCGTTTCTCTCCCAGCCAGTCGAGATAGGTCTTGGCATACCGCGAGGGGAAAAACTTGACCCGTCCTTCGCGCACCACCTCAAGTGCCGCGTCGGCCAGCGAGTCCATCTTCACGAACCACTGATCCGACAGGTAGGGCTCGATCGAGGTTTTGCTGCGGTCGGAGTGGGCCAGCGGAATCACCCGATCCTCGATCTTCACAAGGTGTCCCAGACGCCGCATTTCCTCCACCACCTGCTCGCGGACCACAGCCCGGTCCAACCCCTGCCAGCGGCCGGCATTCTCGTTCAAGGTGCCGTTGGGATTCAGAATGTTGATCATCGGCAACTTCTGCCGTTGTCCGCACGCATAGTCGTTCGGGTCGTGGGCGGGAGTCACCTTGACGACGCCGGTCCCCAGGTTCCGATCGACCAACAGGGCATCGGTGACGATGGGAATTTCGCGGCCATTGAGCGGAATCCGGACGAATTTGTCATGAAGGTGCCGGTAGCGTTCATCCTCGGGATGCACCGCGACGGCTGTATCTCCCAGCATGGTCTCGGGACGGGTGGTCGAGAAGGAAATCGTCTCCTGGGAACCGACGACGGGATAGGTGAATGTCCAGAAGTGCCCCTGTACCTCTTCGGTGAAAACCTCGTCATCGGCGACGGCGGTCTGTAGGAAGGTGTCCCAGTTCACCAGCCGCTTGCCGCGATAGATCAACCGGTCGCGAAACAGATTGAAAAACGTTTTTCGGACCGCCAGCGAGCAGACTTCGTCGAGTGTAAACCGGGTTCGCCGCCAGTCGCAGCTGGCCCCCAACTGGCGGAGCTGATTGAGAATCCGGGCTTCATACTCATCCTTCCATTGCCAGATGCGCTTCACCAGCGCTTCGCGACCAATGTCGTGACGGGTCAGCTTTTCTTCCTCGAACATCCGGCGTTCAACCACGGCCTGGGTGGCGATGCCTGCATGGTCGGTCCCGGGCATCCAGAGCGCCCCCCGCCCCTGCATCCGCCGCCAGCGGGTGATCAAGTCCTGGCAAGTGCCATTGAGCGCATGCCCCATGTGCAACGCGCCGGTCACATTCGGCAGCGGAATCATGATGGCATGCGGCTGCCGGGAAGGATCCGGGTTGGCATCAAAACAACCCTGTTCGCTCCAGGTCTTTAGCCAGCGGGGCTGAACTTGCTGGGGTTCGTAGGCCTTGGGAAGCTCTGGACTCATGAGGTCACGCCTGGTGGAAACCGGTGGAAATCGATTGGTTGGTGTCGGTATCAAAGGGCCGTCACTCGGACGGATCTGAATCGTCGGGCTGGAAGAGTCTCGGGCGGGGGTCGGCTTCGGGAGCGCTGGATGTTCGCTGAAAACCGGTCACTGCGAGGATCAGTCCCAGCAGGCAGACCACCGCTCCCTTCAGCACCGGGTGGTCCCCCACTCCCTTCTGGATCAGCATGATGGCCACGCCCCCCAGTACGATGGCGACCGCCGCCAACAGAAAACGCAGCCGCAAAGGGTTCATCGCACTGCGGTCTCCCGGGGGGCCTCAACCGCCTCACCTAACACACCCGCATCCTTGAAAAGCTTGTACTCCACACTGTCCACGAGAGCGAGCCAACTGGCCTCGATCACATTCTCGCTCACCCCAATGGTGCTCCAGACGTCGAGTCCATCGCGAGACTCGATGACCACCCGGACTCGGGCGGCGGTCCCCTCGGCCGAGTTGATGACCCGAACTTTGTAATCCACCAATTGCATCTCGGCCAGCCGCGGGTAGGCAGCCGAAAGCGCCTTGCGCAGTGCCTGGTCGAGCGCATTGACGGGGCCATCCCCCTCGCCCACCACGTGCTCGACACGGTCACCGATTCGCAGTTTGACAGTCGCCTCGGTGAGGGGGACCGAATTCGCCTCGGTCTCGACGTTCACCCGGTAATGGATCCGCTCGAATTTCGGGGTGTATTGACCCGCCTGCTTCAACACCAGCAAGTCAAAGGACGCCTCCGCCGCCTCGAACTGGTAACCGGTCGCCTCGAGCTCCATAACCCGGTCGAGAATCTGGCTCATCAGTTCCGAATCTTTCTGAATCTGGAACTTTGTGGTCTTGGCCACGATGTTCGACCGACCCGAGAGTTCGCTCACCAGCACCCGCCGCACGTTGCCCACCGTCTCGGGGGGAATGTGCTCGTAGCTGCACGCCAGCCGGTTGACCGCATGCACGTGCATCCCTCCCTTGTGGGCAAAGGCGCTGGTCCCGACGAACGGCTGGTTGGACCGGAAATTCATGTTCGCCAGCTCATAGACGTAGCGCGACAACTCGGTCAGCCGCCCCATCCCTTCACCGCTTAGTACCCCCCGCTGCTTTTTCAGCGCGAGATTCGCCGCCACACTGACCAGATCGGCATTTCCGCACCGTTCGCCGACCCCGTTGATCGTCCCCTGGACCTGCACTGCGCCAGCCTCCACCGCGGCCAGCGAGTTGGCCACCGCCAGGTCGCAGTCGTTGTGGCAATGGATGCCGACCGGAATCGACAGGACGCGCCGCGCCGCCAGGACCGCCTCAGCAATCTGCTCGGGTAGCCGACCACCATTGGTGTCGCACAAGATCACCATCCGGGCCCCGGCCCGCTGCGCCGCCTCGATGGTCTTCAGTGCAAAGTCGGGATTGGCGAAGTACCCGTCGAAGAAATGCTCGGCATCGTACAGCAGTTCGCGCCCCTGGGCCGCCAGCCAGCCGACCGAGTCGCTGATCATCTCCAGATTCTCGGCCTCGCTGACACTCAGAACCTCGCGCACATGCAGATCCCAGGTCTTCCCCACAATCGTGATGATCTGCGCTTGCGAGTCCAGCAAGTCCTTTAGCCCGCTGTCCTTCTCGGGAGCACAGTCTTTGCGACGGGTCATGCCAAACGCGGCCACTCGTGCGTGCTTCAAAGGCAGATCGCGCACCCGCTGAAAATACTCGCTGTCCTTGGGATTCGAGGCCGGATAGCCCCCCTCGATATAGTCGAAACCGATTTCGTCCAGTCGCAGCGTAATCTGCAGTTTGTCCTGGACCGAAAAGGAGATCCCCTCCCCCTGGCTGCCATCGCGCAGAGTGGTATCGTACAGCTCGATTCGAGACATAGACTGTCCTTCAGGCCCTTGACAGACCAACAAAAAACCCCTCAGGCTCGGGAAGCCTGAGGGGTTGTGTGCAGACAAAACTCGGCTTCCCGCTTCAGGCCAGATCAATCCGGCGAATGCGCACACCGATGATTTCGCTGTTGACCAGCGAACGCAGCAAGCTGCGGATTTCCCATCGACGACGCACAGTCAACCTCATGAGTTTCGAAAACTGTCAGCGGAAGCAACCTCAGCCAATCTGAGAATCTTTCATTTTAGGGATCTGGCTCCTCAGCGTCAAATGATATTACAATCCAATCCGGCTTTCCCCCGACCGCCATGGTTACCCAGCCACCGTCTGATCGGTGTCCGAAACTTGACATCGAGGCTCACGTGGCAGGGGCCGCACTCCCCAGTGGCCGCTTGTCAAGATGGGCCATCTCTCGCACCAAGCGACGTCTGTGGGTGCCCAGTGCAATCGATCTGGCTCCACGATTACTTCCTGGATTGCTTCCGCAGTCAGACAACCAATCAACCGACTTTCGGCCGGCCGCTGTCGCACGGGCCGGTCTAGAAAGGTATTGTCTCGGCGTGGCTCGACTTCCAGGCCTTGTGATTGGCGGTTGCCCGTCCGGAACGAGAGACACACCCACCCGCATCACCTATGTCCAAAGGGGGAAACGGTCAGCCCCCAAACTTCCGCCGCCCCCCTGCCCTGTTGCCTACCCGCTTCTCAGGAGTTGTTGGCAGATGGCTTCTTTTCTCCGCTGTTTGTGGCTCATCCTGCTAATCGCCGTGCCTGCCGTCTGCCAAAGCGCTCCCCCACCGGTGATCGAGGTTGAAGGGCAACCCCTCGCGGCTCAAGTGGGGCGATTGCTCAAGGCACTCGACCTCGTCGGGCGCTCTCTGGCACCAGAACGGCGAACCCGACTGCAACAGGCCCTCGTTGCCGAAGACAGCCAGCAAGTCCAGACCGTACTCGATCACGAGGTGCTGCTGGTCGCGACCATCAATCCCGAGGCCCGGGTCAAAGTCAGCCGGGGCCCGGCACCGGCCCGGCTGCAACAGGGGGGGTTCACACCGGTGATCATCAAGATCATCAACGCGAGTGCCGCGACCCCCGCGTGGCGGTTCACCAGCCCACAGGCCGGGCCGGCCTACTCCGGCACGGCACGCTTCAGTCTCCATCGCCAACAGCAGGCCGAACTGGCGGACGACGGTCCGGCACCAGAAAACGCACGGCGCTTCCTGGCCCTCGATCTGTTCACCAGCGCGCCCCTGTCGGCCGAGTTGTCTGGTCTCGAAGTCGAGTATGTGCTGGGGCTGATCTTCAGCTCCGAGTCGGGGAAGCGCGAGGCGACTCTGGGAATTGACCTGGGCCAGGGCAACCAGGACCTGGGTTTTCGTGGTGAGACCTCTGTGCTGTTCGACATCGCACCGGCA
>JBKCTR010000574.1:0-4332 GCA_046318755.1 Planctomycetaceae bacterium | reverse complement strand
GTGTTGATGCGGTCATTCGCCTCGGCTCCGGGGGACCAGGTGGCGACGTAGAGGTTGCCATCGGCACCCACACAGGGGCTCATGTTCACAATGCGGGCCACCCCGCGCACCGTCCAGACCTCCTCGCCGGTTTCGAAGTCGTAGGCCACGATTCGCAGGGTGGCGGCGACCACGATCTGGCGACGGCCATTGACGGTCCAGATAGCCGGCGTGCAGTAGTTGCGAGGGAACTCTCCCCGGTCAATCCGCCAGACAATCCGTCCGGTTTGTTTGTCGACCGACATCAGGAACGAATCGGTGTCGTGGTCTTGGCAGAGAATGACGCGGTCGTCGACGATGAGGGGTGAGGTTCCTGAGCCGAAGTCGTTCTTGAACGGCCCCAGGGGAATCTGCCACAGCAGTCGCCCCTGCGTGTCGTAACAAAACAGCCCCGCCGAGCCGAAAAAGCTGACGACCCGCTCGCCATCGGCGGCCACAGTGGGTGTGGCATGGCTGCCGGTGGGATGAATTTCTTCGAGCTTCTCGAACTCGGCCTCCCGCTCCCACAGCAGTTTTCCCGTGGCGCGGTCGAGGGCCAGTGTGACCAACTTCTGCTTGTCGCGAATCCCCGTGAGATAGACCCGATCTCCCACCACGACGGGGGATGAATGCCCCGGAGGAAGTTCGGTGCGCCAGATGACGTTTTGGGTTGGCCCAAGTTCGTTCGGAAGAGCGCGATTGGAGTTCGCGACTGCCCGCCCCTCGGGCCCACGAAACTGAGGCCAGTCATCGGCTGGCAGCGGTGCGGGAGCCAGACTGATCGCCAGCGGGGTCAGAAACAGCCAATGTCGCCACACAGAACCAGGAATCGGCAGCATGATGGTTCCCAATTGGTCTCGAAATCGCTTTCTGGTGCCCCGGGATGGGGAACCCAGTTCCGAACCCATTCACGAATGCTGATGGTATCCGTCGTGTCGTCGAGGGTCGAGGAACTGTGGTTTGTAACCTTGATCCCCCGTCCAATCTCCCACCCGTCCACTCTCCCTCCCGGCCAGATTTATCAGGGGCGCGATCGATCAGGTCGCGTCCACCGGGATGAAACTTTGGGGGTTTTGCAGCAGGCGACAATCGCCTGCAGAGACCAATTCGGGAACTTTTTCTTGATTTTGGTTGAAGACACAACGGGCCGCCCTATGAATTGTCGAGTGGACGAATTGAACGAATTTCTGACCCGCAGTGGGTTGGACGGTCATGACTCCGGTTTTTTGAGAGAGTGTGCAAGCATGCGTTTGGCGAAAAATTGGCTCGTTTCGGCCGTGGCTGTGATGTTTCTCGCGGCTCCCGCCTTCGCGGCGGACAAGGATATTGTGGACACGGCCGTTGGGGCCGGGTCGTTCAACACTCTGGTGGCCGCGGTGAAGGCCGCCGGCCTGGTCGACACCCTCAAGGGGAAGGGTCCGTTCACCGTGTTCGCCCCAACCGACGAGGCGTTCGCCAAGCTGCCCAAAGGCACGGTGGAAACTCTGCTGAAGCCCGAAAACAAGCAGAAGCTGATTGACATCCTCAAGTACCACGTCGTTCCCGCCAATGTGAAGGCGGCCGATGTGGTCAAGCTGACCAGCGCCCCCACCGTCAACGGCCAGCGGGCCACGGTGAAGGTCGCTGACGGCGGCGTGAAGGTCGACAACGCCAATGTGGTGAAGACCGACATCGCCTGCACCAACGGCACCATTCATGTCATCGACTCGGTGATTCTGCCCTCGGGCGACACCATTCCCGCCGTGGCCGACAAGGCGGGTGCCTTCAAGACCCTGCTGGCCGCCGCCAAGGCCGCCGGCCTGGTCGAAGCCCTGTCCGCCCCCGGCCCGATCACCGTGTTCGCTCCCACCGATGAAGCGTTCGCCAAGCTGCCCGCTGGCACCGTCGAATCGCTGCTGAAGCCCGAAAACAAGCAAAAGTTGGCCGACATCCTCAAGTATCACGTGGTGCCCGGCCGGGTTTACTCGGACGACGCACTCAAGGCCAAGGAAGCCAAGACCCTGCAAGGTGGTACCATCAAGATTGGTGCCAACGACAAGGGCGCCTTCGTCAATGACGCCAAGTTGCTGAAGACCGACATCAACGCCTCGAACGGTGTGATTCACGTCATCGACAGCGTGATTCTGCCTCCGGCTGCCGCCAAGAAGGCTGCTGCGGCTCCCGTGGCGGCTCCCGCCGTCGCAGCGGCCCCGGTGTACTACCATAATGGCCAAGCCCTGACTTATGTCCAGCCTGTCCAGACCTACCAGCCTGTCGCTTCGTCCTGCCAGTCGCGGCAGGGGGGCGTGCGGATGGTCCGTCGTGGCTGGTAATTGCTGCCGCTGACAGAGGTGAAAATTCAAAACAGGTCGGTCGTCTTTCTCAGACGACCGACCTGTTCTTTTTTGGAGTGGGCTTCGCAACGATCGCTGAAGAACTCTACGGGTGCCCGGCTGGCAGAATCTCATGGATTCGCTGGACAATCTCAGATGGTTCGGCCATCCGGCCAGCTCCCTGAAGTCCACAGCTGAGCCAGCCAATTCCGGGCTCGGCAAAGTGCACACCATCGTCACGCAGTTGGGCGACGTTCCGCTGCACTGCCCGCTTGGCCCACATTTCACAGTTCATGGCCGGGGCCAGGAGAACAGGACCGGTGTAGGCCAGGTACAGAGTCGACAGCAGGTCATCGGCCAGACCACAGGCGAAGCGGGCCAAAGTGGCGGCAGTGGCCGGGGCCACGATCAACAACTCGGCCCGCCGGGCCAAGCCGATGTGCTCTCCCAGGCGATGTTCCTGGGGCCGGAATCGTCGGGTATGAACGGGACGATTGGTCAGAGCCTCGAACGTGGTGGCCCCGATAAACCGGCGGGCCGCCGGGGTCATCACCACCGAGACCCGTGCACCAGACTGCACCAAGCGGCTGCAGAGGTCGGCCGCCTTGTAGGCGGCCACACCTCCGGTCACCCCCAGCACAATTTCACGTTCGGCCAAGGCGTCCATCGTGACTTAGCGCACGTCGTCGAGGGTGGGGCCGGCATCGTCGCTGGTGGGTTCCGGAGCGACCTCCCCATTCACCACCAGGCGGCCCGAATTGTCGAGGTAAATCTTGTCCTGAATGATCTCCTGGATCACGGTTTCCATGAGATTCTGGGTGTTGCCCGGGTTGTCGAGCAGCGGACGAACCCCGCCGCGATTCAGTTGAACCATCCGCTTCTGAATCAGGGTGGACAATTTGAATCGACCACCAACCTTGTTGACGATCTGTTCTTCCTTCAGTTCTTCAATCATCGCATTCACGCTCCCATTGCTGGATCAGTTGACTCATCTCGGCCACCGCCCGCCCCAAGTCGTCGTTGACCACCTGGTAACGGTACGCTGGGGCCTGCGCCAATTCACGCCGGGCGGTTTCCAGCCGGCTCTGGATGACTGCTTCCGACTCGGTCCCCCGGGCCCGCAACCGGCGTTCGTACTCCCCCTCGGGAGTCTTCACGAAAATGGTCAGGGCTTGAGGACACTGCTCGATGACCTGCCGGGCCCCCTGAACGTCGATCTCCAGCAAGGCACAGCCCCCCAAGGTTCGGGCCCGGGTCACTTCCGACTTGAGAGTGCCGTACCAGTTGCCCGAGGAATGCACCTCGGCACATTCCAAAAACTCTCCCGCCGCGCGACGGCGTGAGAACTCCTCGCGCGACAGAAAGTAGTAGTCTTCTCCCTGCACCTCGTGGGGACGAGGTGCCCGTGTCGTTGCGGAGACCGACTTGATCAAACGACCAGAACAGGTCTGAATCAGCAGAGGAACGATCGTGGTCTTGCCCGAACCACTCGGACCAGACAGCACGACAAACCGCATTTGGGCAAATTCACTTTCCGACGAGGGCACCTGCCGCAACTCCCGAAGACTCTGCAACCGCCTCACCCGCCTGGCCCGGGCGACACCGGGCCGACCCCGCGACGGGGGAATTCTGAATTCTACTCGACGTTCTGCAACACTTCCCGAATCTTTTCCACGGCGGCCTTCATTTCGACCACGGCATGGGCGATTCCGACGTGGTTGGCCTTCGATCCGATGGTGTTGATCTCGCGGAACATTTCCTGACTCAGGAAGTCGAGCTTGCGGCCTGTCGAGGCGGGCTCGGCCAGGAATGTCGTGAATTGGCTGAGATGCGACCGGAGGCGGGTGATCTCTTCGTTGATGTCTCCCCGGTCGGCATAGATCGCGACTTCGCGGATCAGATCGGTTTCCGACAGGGTGACGCCCGCTTCGGCGATCGCCTGACGAACCCGTTCGAGCAGCTTGGCGCGGTACTCGGTCACTGTGAGAGGGGCCTGGCGGGC
>JBKCTR010000573.1:0-8961 GCA_046318755.1 Planctomycetaceae bacterium | reverse complement strand
GGAGAGAGGAGGCGGGAGGGGGAAACCAAGAGGGAGAGGCGTGGGTGCGTGTCCTGCCAGGCCCTGCCATCCCTCCGTCCCACAGCCCTGTCATGCTGGCGGCCTCTCACTTGCAGCACCTGAGCTGTAGGGCTGCATCGTGCTCGAGCAACACCACGCTGCGGCCCAGATCGCGGCATTCTCGCAGTGTCTCCACCAGCGCGGCATGCTGACTCGGGGCGAGGCCCGCCGCTGGCTCTTCGAGCACATAGAGCAGATTGACCAGCTCAATCGTCAGGGCGGCGGCGAGGCGCACCCGCTGCGCCTCACCGGTCGCCAGAGTTCGCAGCGGTCGTCCCAGGGAGAGGTAGCCCAACCCCAGGCGAGCCAACAGCCGCAACCGCAGCTCCACCAGTTCCGCCTGCGTCCTGCGGGCCGGATCTCCATTTTGGAACCGGGAGCGCGACGCCTCCCAAAGTCTCAGGAATTCATCAATCGACAGCGACAGCCATTCGGCCAGGTTCCGCTGCTGCCAGCGCCAGGCGAGGGCTTCGGGGCGAAAACGGCCCCCCTGACAGCCGGGGCCGAGCTCCTGGTCGCTGGGTTCCGAGGTTCTGGTCGACTTGGCCTTCCGTTGCTGTCCGGACTGGTGTCCCGTGCCGTGGCACGCCGGGCAGGCTCCCTGTTTTTGATTGAAGCAGAACAGCGCTGGTTCCGCCGGAGGATGGAGCTCCCGGCACGCTTCGCAGATTCGATGCAACGACCAGAACTGCCGGCGCCAGACACGTCCCTCCACCACCATGGTCCGGGCGGGGGCCGAGTGCTCTGGCGGGACTTGACCCTGGGGTTCGGGATCGGACTGAGTGAGTGTCAGGCACTGACCGCTGCCGAACCGATAGGCCAGTTCCAGGCTCTCCAACCAACGGGACAGATCGGCACTCGCGGTCAGGCGATCGATGACGATCAGGGGGGCAGACTCGAGGGTGATTTCACCATTCCACTCGGTCAGGGGGCGAATCTGTCCATCCAGGACGATTCGCGAGAAGCCCCGTGCCAACCATTCGTCAGGGGTCGTGTCGGTTGCCTGATTGGGAGCAGCGACCACCGGTCGAACCGGTACGGCGATCAGCATGCGTGTGGCGGCGGGCAGGGCACGGAGGTGATGGGCAATCTCGGCAGCCTGGTGAACCAGCAGTGGAATGCCGCAATGGGTGCAGAATCGCTCTGCCTCGCCGGCGAACAGGGGGCGAAACACAGGCAAGACTTCCGACACCGTTCCCACGGTGGGGCGCCACGACACTTCCGGAAACCGCTGTCGAACCGCAATCGTAGGGGGCAGGTCTCCCAGGAAGTCGACATCGGGCCGATCCAGGGCGTCGAGCGCCTGGCGGGTGGCGGTGGAGAGGGCCTCGACATACCGCCGACGTCCCTCGACGAACAGGGTGTCGAAAGCCAGGCTGGACTTGCCCGCACCGCAGACCCCGGCAATCCCCACCAGCGACTGCAATGGCACGGACAGGTGCAGATCCCGCAGGTTGTGCAGACGAAGTCCGCGGATCGGCACGTTGCTGCTGTTGTTCACAATGATCTCCCGCGACGGCCGGTCGGGAAGTCACGGGGACCAAATCGTCTCGATCCGGGAACGATTTCGAGGGGGCCGGGCTTTCCCCACTGATTTTTTGCGGAGATAATGGGGAACGACAACCTCGCCAGCCAATTCCCGTCCCCATGCCGTCGAGCCTGCGACATGCCCGTTGCTGATTCCGCCAGTTCGACAACGCCTCCGTCACCGTCGGGAGGACGCTCGACAACCTGGTCGTCGAAGTCGGGGGTGCTGATTTCCCTGGCGGTGCACTGTGCGACCTTGCTGCTGTTGGCCTTGGCCACTTTTGCCACCGAGGTCCCGGACGTCTCACTGGCGATTGAATCGCTGTTTGCCGATCCCGACCGGGGAGCCGAGGAAGTCACCCAGCAACTCAATTCCGACACGCAGATTGCGGAGAGTCTCAACCTGGTCGCCGGAGGTGCCACGGGCATGGGGGCCGCGGCGGGAGGAGCGGCCGGGGGAGGTGTGCAGGTCTCGGAGCAGAAGATCGATCGCGCCGAAAGTCTGACCGACGTCGCGGTGGTTCCCAACCTGGGGGCGGCCGGGCTGCCGGGATTGGACCGCCTGGGAGATGACCTCGGCAGCGAACAGGTGCTGGGGGAACCAGGAGCGCTGGTGGAGGGGTATGGTCCGGCGCTCGACCGGCTGACGCAGGAGCTGGCCCGGCTCATGCGGCAGAACAAGATTCTGGTGGTGTGGCTGTTCGATGAATCCGAGAGCATGCGCGATGATCAGAAGGACCTGCAGGGACGCATCCAGCGGGTGTACGAAGAACTGAAGCTGTTCAAGGAGGATGTGCCCGAAGATGTGATGCTCTCGGCTGTGGTCAGTTTTGGCAAGGATCTGCACTTCCAGACTCCCCGCAAGAAACCGACCAGTGATGTTCCCACCATCCTCAAGGCGATCGATGCCATTCCGGTCGACAAGACCGGCCGGGAAAACACCTGTGGAGCGCTCGAGTCGGTCCTCGACGAGTATCGGGGCTATACCGGGGCGGGACGGCGACGGGTGGTGATTGTGCTGATCAGCGACGAATCGGGCGATGACGGCGAGCGGGTGGAAGAGGTGCGGAAAAAAGCGGTGGGCAGCCGGACACCGATCTATATCCTCGGGCGCGAGAGTGTGTTCGGTTACCTCTATGGTCATGTGCGGTGGGTTCACCCCCAGACCAATCAGACGCACTATCTGCCCATTCGCCGCGGCCCGGAAACCCCGTATGCCGAGCAGTTGCCCTTCGACGGCCTGCGACGCCGACTCGACGGGACGATGAGCGGATTTGGACCGTACGAGCAAGTGCGTCTGGCCCGGGATACAGGGGGCATTTTCTTCCTGTTGCCCAACGAGGAACAAAACCTGAACGATTTCGAGGCTCGCAAATACGCGGCACTCGATCTGAAAGAGTACCTTCCCGATCTCGAATCCCGGCGGACCTACGCCGCCGAACGGGACAAATCTCCGTTCCGGAAAGCGGTCTGGGAGGTGATCAGCCTGCTGAATCCCTTCGATGACAAAAACCGGGAGATGGAAATTCCGATCGACGCCTGGTATCCCCGGGATCCCGGCCAGGCCGCGTCGGCCGTTCAGCCCACACTGGCTCGCTGCCGACAGACCTTCCTGAAACTGACCGAGGCCGAGCGACGCCTGCAGGCGGTCCGCGCGTTGCGCGATCGCGAGCCATCCCGCCGGTGGCGCGCCAATTACGACTTGATCCTGGGGCAATTGATGGCGTATCGCGTCCGCCTGTTTCAGTTTGGCCTGGCGCTCGAACAGTTTTCGAAGACCCTGCCGACCCAGTTTCAAAACGCCCAAAGCAACGAGTGGGGGGCGGCCCTGGGAGCGGGAGAAATGCTGCGTCCCGATGCCGCCCAGTTGAAACAGGGGGGTGTGACGCTGGAAGACCTCGAGCGGGCCCGGCACTCGGCCCTCGAACAGTTCCTGCTCGTGCAGAAAGAGCATCCCAATACGCCGTGGGCCCAACGGGCACAATGGGAGGCCGGCCGGGGCTATGGAATGCGGTTTGTGGAGCGCTATGTCGCACCCCCTCCGCCGCCGGCCCCCAACGCACCGCCTCCCCCTCCGCTGTTGCCGATCCCCAATCTCTGACCGGTTCCCTCAGAGGAATAACTCAGAGGAATAACTCAGAGGAATACCTCTGGGAAACACCTCTGGGGACCGAATTCGCCGGCTCAGCCCTCGGCGGCCCACCCGGCCACAAGAGCGGGACGTGCCGATTTCATTTCTCAAACACGACTGGACTTCGCAAGAGCTGGGGCACCGTCTCCAACTCCAGGTCGAGACTGGAGGGAATGCGAAGTTCTCCCATCGCCTTCTCGGTCTGCAGCATGCTTTCCGCCATCAGATCGATCTGGTCAGAGAGGGCCGTCGGTTCACTGCGTGTGACGGCCAACTCACCCAGGGAGTGGATGGTGTTTTCGAGGCGATGCAGTTCGAGGTCCATCACATCGAGATTGGCCTGGGCCCGCCGGCAGTTCTCGAGCCGGGTGCGGGAGGTCTGCAGGGTTTCTTCGAGAAGCCTGCGTTTGCGTTCCAGGGCCGGATCTTCGGGAAGGGTTTGCAATCCCCGCAGATTCTCCTCGGCCAGGCGGATGTCCTGCTCGATGCCGGAGACATCGGTCTGTCGCAGAAATGCACTCACCGAGCGGCGGGTGTGCAGCAGCCGCAGAAACATCCACAACAGTCGGTCGAGCCCCTCGGTGTCTTGGTGGTTTTGACCCGCGGGCCGCTGGATGCGGTCGGCCAATTGCCGCAAGACCTCGCAACGTTCGCGCACCTCATCGAATCGCTGGCGATCTTCCCGCGTCAATTCCCGGTAGACCTGGCGGCTGAGAGCCTCCGCCCGGGAACGGTCCACTTCCGGCCGGGGTGGGGCCGAGGCGATATCGACATACCGGCGGAACGTGGGATGGGTGCCAATGAACCCCAGATAGGCCAGTTCGGCGGCCGCCACCAGGGGGGCGACCACGTCGAATCGTCCACTGATCGCCGCCGCCGCCATGCCTCCCGAGAAGAACAGCAGGTTCCAGCGGTTCAGAAAGGCCGCCTTCAGATATCGCAACATCCCTCAACCACCTCGTAAGAACGGCCTGCCGCTCCGCGTGCGGAACACTGCCTCGCATGAACCAAGAGACAACGACCTCCCGCCCGTCTCTGCCGGTTCGATCTTCTCCCGCCACGGCACGATTTGCAAATCAGCCCCGCTTTCCGGGCGGCGACTCCAGTTGCGCGATGAGATCGCGGATGTAATACACCGTCTCCTGAAACCGCGGCTCCCGCTGCATCTCTTTGGCGGGTCGGTCGGACGGCTGGACCTGCAATTCCTTCAAAACCGTACCGGGAGAATTGCCCATCACATAGATCCGGTCGCCCAGAAACACCGCCTCCTCAATGGAATGGGTCACGAAGAAAATCGTGGCTTCCACCTCGCGCCACAAGACCAACAGCAGGTCCTGCATGTTCATGCGGGTCATCGGATCCAGAGCGCCGAACGGCTCGTCCATCAACAAAATGCGGGGCTTCAGAATGAGTGATCGGGCAATCGCCACCCGCTGCCGCATTCCACCCGACAGTTCGTGGGGATATTTGCCGCTGTCCCGATTGACATCCAGTCCCACCCGGCCAATCCACTCCCGCCCCAGCCGGTCCCGCTCGCTCCGCGAGACTCCCTGGCACTCCAGACCGAACGTCACATTGTCGAGGACGCTGCGATTGTCAAAGCTGGTGTAGTCCTGGAACACCATGCCGCGATCTGGCCCCGGCCCCAGCACCGGTTCTCCGAAGACCCGCACTTCGCCGCTGGTGGCCGGATGCTGCGGGGCCAGACCGGCGATCAGCCGCAGGATGGTGCTCTTGCCACACCCACTGGGCCCCAGCACGCAGATGAACTCTCCTTTGCTGTGCAGGTCGGCCACCGAGAAGGTCACGTTGCGAATGGCGGTGTACTCATTCGGCTGCCCGGGACTGTAGGTCTTGGTGACCCCCCGGAACTCCACCACCGCCGGCCGCTCGACAGGATTCGTTCTCCGAACCTCCGGCAAGACATTTCCGAGTCCAACCGGCTGTGCCGGGGGCTCCACCGGGGTGGTCGCGGAGGAAGAGTCGGCCGACATGAGATTTCCTTCAGAACACCGTGCAGGAAGAACAACACTCTGCAGGAATCAGAACCCAGTTCAAAAACAAGCACCCAGTTCCAAAGAACACAGTGCAGGAACGCCAACGGCCGTCAGCCGGAGGTGTGGCGGGGAACAACCGCTCGCCACGCATCTTCCAGTCCGTGAATCGCGGCGCGCACGCCGCGATGCAGCCAACCCCGCCCCCCATAGACATGGGGAAACAACTGCCGTTGCAACCAGTACAACACCTGATCGATCGCCAGGGCGACCAGAGGAATCAGCAGCAGCACCAGAAAGACATTTTCCCGCAGACCGCGGCGAATCGAAGTGTTGATCAGGTGCCCCAGTCCACCCGCTTCATTGCCGAACTTGATGGTCTCCGCCAGCATGATGTAGCCGAAAGCCAGACCAAACATGAGCCGCAAGGAATTGCAGATCGTCGGCAGGGCGAGGGGCAGCAGCACCTTGAGGATGACCTGCCAGGGACGGGCCCCCAGCGTGAGTGCCGTGTCGATGTAGCTGGTTGCGACCCGGCGAATCGCTTCGGAGGTATCGGACAGGATGAAGGCGACACACGCCAGGAAAATGAACATCACCTTCTGCAGCTCTCCGATGCCAAACAGAGAGAACGTGACCCCCACCAGCGCCGCCAGGGGAATGTTCCGGCCGAAGATCGAGATCGGCTGCAGAAAGGCCTGCACCCGGGCGAAACAGCCCGCCAACACGCCCAGGGGAACCCCCACCGCGATGGCGAGGCCAAAACCCAGTAACAGGCGACGCAGCGTCACGTACAGGTTGCGGGCCAGGGCCGACTCGGAAGTGAAGTCCTGCCACCATTGTCCCCACGTTCGGGGGGGAAGGGGCCGTCCCTCGAAATCTTCGGTCGGCTGGTCTCCCAGCAGCAGTTCGGGAAGTCGCCCCCAGGTCTCACCCGGACTGGGAAGCACCAGCGGACCCACCAGCCGTTCTTCGGGCACCCCCAGGGTGACGAACCACCACAGTCCCAGGCAACACGCGACGCAGAACAGCCCCAGAACAGCCCCCTCCCACGGGGGCACCTGGTCGCGCACGGTGAACCAGGGCGCGAGCCAGCCGGGTCGGGCCGGAGAGCCTGTCCCCCCGGGCCGAGCCGTCGACACCGAGCCGCCAGGACTCTCCGTTCCAGGTGAGGCGGGCTGTTCCGGTTGAGGGTCGGACATCACTCATTCCTGCTCGGCGGAATAGACTTTGATCTCCACGCGGCGGTTCTTGGTGTGATTGCTGGGGTCGGACCGATCGGCCGGCACATCCCAACCCTTTCCCTCCACTTGAAACCGACTCGGATCGAGCTCCTTGTACTTCCGCAGCAAGGCTTCCTTGATGGAATTCGCTCGGGCGAGAGACAGTTCCCGCACCAGTGAATCCGGAACCTCCCCCCGCTTCGAGGCATCGGTATGCCCCTGGATCAGGATGTAGGCCGCCCCGAATTGCCCCGACAGCTTGGCAATCTCATCCAGCGTGAGATCCACCGTCGGATCGTACAGCTCTTCCACATCCTTGCCATCGATCTTCCGGGTGATCTTCTTGTGGAGGTCCCAACTGTTGGGGAAGAATTTCACCACCACCGTGTTGGTCAGAATCTCATTCTCGGCCAACTCGCCAATGGTCTTGGGAGTCAGTTGGATCTGGTATTCGTCCCGCTGCGAGGCGTACTTCGTTTCCTGCCCCAGCTTCTGGATCACACTGGGATCCATCACCTGATCAAACGGCACAGCCCGATTCCGCAGTCGGCGATCCCGCCGGTAGAGCAGATTCGACTGATTCCAGACCCGTTCGAAATTCGTGGGATTGTTCTGGTTGATGAAGAACTGATAGTTCTCGGCCCAGTTGGTGCTATGCGCGTCCCCCTGCATGTTGAGCGCGTCGGGAGCGGGGATGTTGTATCCCTTGGCCATCAGCTCGGCCAATTTCTGCCGGTTTCCCTCCTGCTTGAGCCCTTCCATCGCGTCGAAAATTCCGCGGACCAGACCTTCGATGATGCCGGGCTGATCGCGGGCGAAATCGGCCCGGCTGAACCAGACGTCGGCAATCAGCTTGTTCGCCTGTTGGGTGGTCACCAGCAGCCGGTTCCCCTTCACTTTGGCCAGGTTGTAAATGTCGGGAGCCCAAGACACACACGCCGCGATCGATTTGTCGGCATTGAAGGCGGCAGCCGCCTGGAAGGCATCTTCGGTAAAGATCATCTCCACCTCACCGGGCTGCAGTCCCCCGGCCACCAGCATGTTGAGTGCGAAGTAGTGCGAGGGGGAGTTCTGCGCCAGCACCATCTTCTTGCCGCGCAGGTCTCCCACCGTCTTGATCGTGTCGCGGACGACAATTCCGTCTCCGCCGTTTGACCAGTCGACCTGCTGGAACACCCGGGGCATCACCCGCGAATCTTTCGGTTTGCCGCCGGCATCCACAAACCCGCTGATCAACAGCGGCAGCATGTCGAGCGTGGCCCAGCCGATGTGGACCTCCCCGGTGGCGTAGGCATCGCGCATCTTGACCGGGTCATCGATCAGCACCAGCTCCACCTGAAACGGCTTGCCATCGGGGGTCTTCCACTGATGCCCCGCTTCAAATCCCTGATTGGCGAAGATGATGGGGCCCCAGCCCGCCCAGACATTGATGGCGAACCGGACCGTGTTACCGGTGCTGGCCAGCGGGCGGTAGGCGGCCGCTCCGGGAGGATCGGGCAACCGTTCTTCGCGGGGACGAAACCTGTATTCCGACACCGTGGTGGGACTGGCCGTGTCGTCGTGAACCCCGGCCTCGCCGGCCCCTCCCGTGGACGGGCCCCCCGCCGCACCGGCACCTCCCGCCAGACCCGCCCCGGCCCCCAAACCAGCGGCGCCACCGAGCCCCCCCCCGCTGGGGACACCCACCCCGCCCCCCGGGGGACCGACAGCATTGGGATTCCCGGGGTTGGAGCCCCGCGACATGGCAAACCACACCAGACCCGCGATGACGAGCCCCACCGCGACGTAAAACAAGGGTTTGGGCTGATTGTTCATGATTCGGCTTTCAGCAAAGGAGAGTTTGCACCCATTGCACACGGCCGGAGGCCGTTCGAGATCCCCACCAGGATTGGTGGAGATTGAGAGGAACAACGCAAGCGGGGAAGGCTTGGATCACGCCCGAGCCACTGCGATCCCTTGGATCACCGTCGAGGGGACCGCCCGACCAGCACAAATCCATGAGTTTCGATGCGAACCTGTCTGTGCC
>JBKCTR010000572.1:0-3761 GCA_046318755.1 Planctomycetaceae bacterium | reverse complement strand
GAACGGGTGCTCGTCATCGACGAGGAGGGCCCCACCCGGCCGGCGTTCGTCCAATTGATGGAGGGGTTTCGCGAAGGTCTGTCCCAGACCCCGGGAGTGCGTTCGGAGGTTTACATTGAGACGCTCGATCTGGTGCGGCTGGGGCGTGGTGCCAGCGATCCCGAGCAGGCCACCGGATGGCTGATCGAAAAATACCGGGGGGCGGCTTTCGACGTGGTCGTCCCGACCAGCCGTATCGCGCGACAGTTTGTCCTCGCCAATCGGAACCGGCTTGCCCCGGGGGGCAGGATCGTTGCCGTGGAGCGGCCGGGGGATGGGGGCGGGCAGGGGGCGGGCCTGGCGGACTACAGCTCTGTTTCCAACTCACCCAACGTGGCCGAGACAATCGCCCTGGCACAGACTTTGTTTCCCCGCGCCCGTCGCGTGGCGTTGATCGGCCAATCGCTGCCGCACACGCTTGCCCTTGCCGTCATCGTCCAAGAGGCCCGCGCGGCAGCGGAAGCGCAGGGACTCGAGTTTGTCCCCCTCATCGACCTGACGCTGGAGGAACTGCGCACCCGTCTGCGGGAGCTGCCCCAAGACTCGTTCGTGTTCTACCACGCCTATTGGAAAGATGAAACCGGGCGGACGCATGTGCCGGCGGAACTCCTGGAAACTTTGTGCCGCGAGAATTCGATCCCGTTTTTCAGCTCGATCGACACCTACATGGGCCGGGGAATTGTCGGTGGCTTCTGCAGTGACGTGCGGGCGATGGGGACCGCCTTGGGACGACTGGTGACCGCCGGACGAGAGCAACCCTCCCCACCTCCGGTGACGGTTCCGTCAAATTGGCTGTTCGACGAGCGGGTCCTCAGCCGGTTCGGAATCAGCGCTGCGAGCCTGCCGGCGGGCAGCCGGGTGCTCTTTCGCGAACCACGTCTCTGGCAGCGGTATTGGCCGCAACTGTTGGGTGGGCTGGTCCTGCTCGTGATCGAGACTGGACTGATCGCCACGCTGGTGCGGCAGTTGCGTCTGCGGCGGCGTGCCGAGCGGATCGTGCATGAGCAGCGCGACCAGCTGGCCCATGCCGGTCGGATCTCGACCCTCGGCCAATTCGCCGCCTCACTGGCGCACGAGCTGGGCCAGCCACTGGGGGCGATACTCAACAATCTCGAAGCGGCCGAGATGCTGCTGCGGGAAGACAACTCGCCTGTGGCGGGAGAACTGCGCGAGATCGTTGCCGACATCGCGGCGGACGACCGGCGGGCCGGGGCGGTGCTGGACCGGATCCGGGCGATGGTCCAGCAACAGCGGTTCGCCATCCGGCCCGTCGCTGTTCCCGGATTGAAGCGCGGTGTGCTGGCACTGGCGGGGCACCGCCTGCAGGCCGAGCGCGTCACCGTGACGGTCCACTGCGAGGCGGGGATCCCCCGGGTGACGGGGGATGAAATCCTCCTGCAGCAGGCACTGTTGAACCTCATCGCCAATTCGGCCGATGCGATCAAAGGAATCGGAAGATCCAAATCGGTCGGAACTGATTCCGCAACAGTCGTGGCCCGCCCTCCTGGTACAATCACGATTCAGGCGGGTTTGTCGGGCGAATTTGTCGAACTGGCGGTGATTGACAATGGAGGGGGAATGCCGGAGGATCTTGCTGAGAGCTCATGGGAACCCTTTGTCACGACGAAAGCAGAGGGACTCGGAATCGGCCTGCCAATCGTGCGATCCATTATGGAACAGCACGAAGGGCAACTGCAGGTGGACAACGTTCCGGGCAAGGGGCTGACAGTCCGCCTCCGTGTGCCCCTCTGGAAACAGGGTTGAGTCGATGATTCCCACGATCCATCTCGTCGACGACGACGAATCGTTTCTCCGCAGCATGAGCCGCCGGTTGCGGGCGCACGGCTACTATGTGTCGACTTATGAATCGGCGACCGAGTTTTTCGAGAAGCGGGATCCCGATTCCCCCGGCTGCGTGCTGGCCGATTTGCAACTGCCCAAACGGGATGGATTCGATCTGCAGGAAACGCTGGCGAAATCGGCGAACCCGCTGCCGGTGGTGTTTGTCACCGGCAAGGGAGACATCCCGACCAGCGTGCGGGCCATGCGCCATGGGGCCGAGGATTTCCTGACCAAGCGGGTACCGACCGCCGAACTTATCGAGGCGATCGAGCGGGCGGTGGCGCGAGACAAGCGGGAACGCATGGCTCGCGTGCGGAACTCGGAAGCCCGGCGACTGGTGACCCAGTTGACGGGTCGCGAGCTGCAGATGCTGCTGGGCATCGTCACCGGGATGCAGAACCGCGAGATGGCCGAGAAGTATGGAATGTCGGAACGGACCGTGAAGTTTCACCGGACCGTGCTGACCCGCCGGCTCAACATGACGGCCCCCGCCGATCTGACCCGGCTGGTGCTCGATGGTGGGATCTCGATCAAAGAATTGACCGAGATGGCGGCCAAAGCCCCTCCCGGCCCCCGGCAGGCCTGAAAGCGAGTCGCCTCCGACGACAACTCTGGCACGCAGAGTGTCTTGTGGCCAGTCGGGCGCGTGATCTGCCTGGCATGTGACTGTGGCGATGCAAGACTGTACGAGTTTGGGCCGCACCGGGTCCCATCGCAACTGCACGAATGGCCGCGTGGTCTGCGATCACGCGGCCATTCCCCTGTTCGGAGTGTCCGTCCGCCTCACACCTTCCGCCGGGCCAGCAGCCACTTCCACATCTCGATGTGGGAGGTGAAGGTGGGGGAGCCCGCCAGCAGATTGGTGAACTGCGAATTGCCGTTGGCCAGCAACTCGGTGAACGCCTCCTGCTGCGTTTGCAGGTAGGCGGTCTGCTTCTGCAGGTTCGCCAGGAACCCGGTCCGGCCCAGGCGATTCCGCAGGGCGATCCACGACTGCTTCTCGGCCGCCGTCATCCGGTAGCCCGGGTCGACCATCAGCCGCCACAGTCCCTCGACATACCGTTCGTCGGCAGTGCCGGTGTTTGTGAGGGTCTGCGTGTACTGGTTGACCAGGTCACTCATCAGGAACCGCTGCTGCATCAGCAGGGGATCTTTGATCGCCCGGTACTGGGTCAGCCACGACGTCAGCTCGGCGGTGGTTCCCGCCCGCCCGACGAAGGTCTGGAACCAGGCCTGCAACTGCACGGTGCGCCCTTCATCCGAATCGAACAGGAAGTTCACCAGCACCAGCTTCAGGGCCGGGTCATTGGGATTCTTGTTGATCGTCGCCGTCCACTTCGACAGCTCGGCGGGGGTCGCCAGCCGCTGGACCAACTGCAGGAACGTCCCCTGCACATACCGCTGCGTCGGAGCCAGCCCGGCCAGCAGCGCCTCGACATTCACCCCCATCAGCACCGGGGTGCCGTTGAGCGACGGGGTGTTCTGCGGCACCAGCGTCTGCATCTGCGAATGCTGCACCTGCGAGGTGAGTGACTGCACCACCCCCGCCTTGGCCCACAGCGGCAGACCCGCTCCATCGTAGGTGAGACGATTGCTGCCGAGGCCACCGGCGAGCAGCACCTGCGCACTCGATCCTGCCAGGAAGTTCAGGCGGAACTGGTCATCGCCGCCGTTGCCCCGGACCTCGACGTTGCGGAGTTGCTGAAGCCCCTGGATGGTGACCGTGTCGGCGAAGTCTCCCAGGTCCAGCAGGACCGACTCGATCGAGGTGTGGGCGTAGCTGGCGAGCGCACTGGTGATCGCGGCATCGGAAATGGTGAAGGTGTGGCCGGTGGTGGCATCGCGATCGGTGATGGTCAGCGTGTCGCTGGCGACAGTGC
>JBKCTR010000571.1:0-5259 GCA_046318755.1 Planctomycetaceae bacterium | reverse complement strand
CAGCGGAATGTTCGTGGGGACCGTCGGATGGTTTGTGGTGGGCGTCAGGAAATCATCAGCAATCGGCATTTGCTGGTCTGGGGAATCTCGTTGGCGGTTGCCGTCGACGGATGAGGCAGCGTCGGATGTCATGGATGCTGGGCTGGTGCCGAGGTTGGCGGGTGGGGCCGAACGAACGGGGCCGCTCAGGGTTGGCAACAGCGGATGGTGCAGGTGCGTGTCTTTCTGTGGATTCCCGAGGGAGTCAGCAGGGCGCCGACATTCCAGTGCGTGATGGACACTGCCGGCTAACGCAGTGTGGCGGTGGTTTGCCCCGGCACGTCAACTCAGCGGCATGACGCAGGATGGCCGTTTTCCGGTGCGCGGAATCGTGAAGGAGGGCGGCGGTCCTTTTCGGCTGTCCACAAGTCGCTCGACAAGGATGGCGACGTTGCGCGGAACACGCCTGTTTCGCCCCAGTTCGGTCCGCAGTATGAGGTGTCCGCCGATTTCAGCGGGCTCGGGCGAGCAGATAGATTGAAGAGCGAGTACCAGCGAAAACGTGTTCGGGCTTCGTGCATTCAGCACACCCAGCCGAAGCACTCTGGCGATCGCAGTACCCCGCGATGCATCGCGGGATGCGCAGCACCTCGACGGATCGGAAACTCGCGGCGAACGGTTGGAACGCCGACGGTGACGTGGAACAGCGGCAGCAGTCCAAACAGCCCAATCCTCTGCCAACTCTGCAGCGACGACCGGGCCTGGGCCGGTCGGCCGAGCTTGGTCCGGTCCCCTTTTAGCACGATCGCCTTGGGGCCATCGGGGAACCCTCTCTGGGCAGACGCTGTCCTTGGCCGAGGCACTCGTGCCTCCGGCGAGGTGCCGTCACTTCTGGTGTTGGCATCCACGAACCACGCCCGTCGGCCCGGGCCTTCCGCCACGCAACTGTGTGTCGACACCCACAGAGACGTTCGCACTTCCGCCTGCGAATCTCTCGAAGCTGGGCACAGGGTCGCGCGAACGTGGTGGAAAGCCCCGGGGCCTTCACCAATGGCTATTGATCCGCAGGCTCTCGGGCCAGATCGGCAATCTCCCGGGCCGTCAGGGCACCGCGGAACAACCGGACGTCATACATCCGCCCCTTCAGGAAGTCGGTCGAGCCAGCGCCCAGCTTCAGCGGTCGATCGATTGTCAGGTCGAACTGGTCCGGGGAGAACACCGAAGACTCGGCAACTTGACGTCCGTCGACACACAGCCGCAGGCGATCTCCCGCGCGGACCGCCACCACGTGATGCCAGCCCGGCTTGAGTTCCCGATCGTGCGTGACGTTGGCTCCCGCTGCGAACGACCAGACCCGGCCACTGGGCAGGGTGCCGCAATAGAGTCGTCCGCGATACTGGGCCATCGTCCAGGCGCGGCGGTATTTCACATCGGGCGTCTGGTCGAGTTGGACAAGTCGGTCCCACTGCTGGTTGTTGTCGTAGCGATAGACTTCCGCCAAGGGGAGCGAGCCCGCATACAGGCTGCCGTTGTGCACCAACATGCCCATCACCTCCAGTTCCTGACCGAGGCGGCCGCAGTCGACCCAGTTTGTTGAGCCGCCATAGCGGAAGACCTTGCCGGTGGCCCAGGTTCCGACGTACATCTCGCCCCGATAGACTGCGAACGAGTAAGTCTGGGTGTTTTCGGGGGGGCCGACCTGGCCGAGGTCGGTCCACTCGGTTCCGTCGAACCGGAAGATATGGGCCTGGTCGTAACTGCTGGCGTAGAGTCCTCCATTCCAGACCGCCAGGGCCTCGACCCGCTTGCCATTGGGGAGCGCACAGGGAGTCCACTTTTGCCCCCCTTCATACCGGAAAAAGCCGGCCGGCTTGTAAAGCGAACTGGCGTAGAGCTTGCCGCCAAACACCACCATCCCGCCGATCGCCTCGGTCTGGGGGAGTTGGCCGCAGTCTTCCCACTCCTGACCTCCCCGATGCCGATACACCCGGCCTCCCAGATGCGGATTCTCGGACTCGGCCAGGGCGGAACCCGCCAGCCGGTACTTGCTGACCCCCGCGTACAACTCTCCCTCGAACGTGGCCAGGGCAGAGACCGAGTTGCAGCGGTCGGGGGCTCCCAGATCGGTCCAGGTGTTCTTCTCATCGAGTTTCCAGACCCGACCGGCCGCGGTGGCTCCTGCCTCGCAGGTCCCGGCGAACAACGCGCCGTCATGCACGCAGAGAGAGAAAATCAGCAGGGCGTTCCCCAGTTGGCCATGATCACTCCACTGCGGTTCGTCATGCCCATTGTCGATTCCAAACTCGAGCTGGCGAAAGTTCGCCTGGCTGCTGGTGACCCCCGTGTTGGTGACGAAACCAAGCGAGAAGCCCCGGCGTTGGCGCTCATCAAAGTGGCTGGCGATCGAGCCGGGCAGATCGGTGGTGTCGTCGGTCAATTCCACCCAGGCGGCGAGGCTGAAGTCCCGGGTTCCCTCCAGCGAGTCGGCCTTCAGGGGAATCTCCAGATGCCCCCCCAATCCATTGAAAGATCCCGCGGCCCGCCGTCCCCCACCCGCGATCCGGGGGAACATCACCCCCCGATTGACACCATGCTGACCCCGGCCCGACTGGTCTTGCACATCTCCGGTCAGGGGCCAGTGCCCGACCAGATCAGCCCCCCACGATGTCGTGGTGGGACCGGCGAATTGCCCCAGTGCCAAGACCGCCGCTGCAAAGACCACCCGCAGACGCCGGGTGATCGAACCAGGAATGACAAGCGACATCAAGTAACCTCGGCAGGAAGGAGGGGAGGAAGAAGGGGGAACTGCGACGTGTGCGAAACCGAAGGTGTGGTCGAAAAGCACTCAGCTCACCGACAAAGCCTGCCCGTTGTGCCGGGGACCCAGCGAGAGCAGATACCGGGCGGCCTGGTGGCTCCATTCGTCGGCGGTGGGGTAGTGCTGCGACGCCTGTCCGAAACAGCTCTGCAGCATCTCGGTGTTGATGACCCCGGGGTTGAGCGGGATGGCGGCCATGCCCCGGGGCAGCTCCTGGGCCAGAGCCTGGGTCAGGCCCTCGATGGCCCATTTCGTCGCGCAGTAGGGGGCCACCTCGGCCGATGTCGAGCGGCCCCAGCCCGAGCTGAGGTTGACAATCACCCCGGATTTTCGGGAAACCATCGCCGGGACGAAGTGCCTCAGGCAATTCGCCACCCCGACGATATTCACGTCGATCACCGCGCGAAACTCGTCCGCCGGCACTTCCCACAGCGGGGCGTTGCGGTTGATCAGGGCTGCGTTGTTGATCAACAGGTCGGGGGCTCCCCACTGCGCGAGCAGTCGCTGCGCCCAATCGGCGACGGCGCGGTCATCGGTCACGTCCAGGGGGGTGAAGTCATGCGGGGCAGGAAACGTGCGGCCGAGCGCGGCAATCTGGTCGGCACTCCGCCCGCACCCCAAGACCGTGTGCCCCAGTTCCTGAAACCGGTCGCACAGTGCCCGTCCCAAGCCCCGGGTGACCCCCGTCAGCACGATGACTTTGCTTCCCGCCTCTCGCTGCGACATGTCACCAATCCTTCCGGCCTTGCGACAGCCAACCCCATCGCTGGTATAGTCTTACTGCATGAGCGCTCCCCGGGAAAGCAACCGACGGCACGATCCGTCCGAGAGTCCGTCGCGCATCCGCTGGCTGGTGCTGGCGATGGCCTGTGGGGCCTCGTTTTGCCTGTACCTGCACCGCTTCACCTGGACGTTCATCGTTCCGGAACTGCAGCAGCGGCACGGCTGGTCGGAAATGCAGACCCAGGCGGCCTACGTCTGCTTCAGTTGGACTTATGGCTTGGGGCAGAGTCCCAGCGGCATCCTCATCGACCGCTACGGCCCCCGGCGGTTCCTGACGCTGGCCATCGCCGCCTGGAGCCTGGTAATTCCCTGGCAGGCCAGTTCCCTGGGGCTGGTGGTGGGGGGCTCCCGCCTGGCGGTCGGGGCCACCCAAGCGGGATGCTATCCAGGCTTGGCCCTCGTGACGGCCCGTTGGTTTCCCATTCGCTATCGCACGATCATTCAGGCGATTGTGGCCACCGTGTGCGGGCGGGGCGGCGGTGCATTGGCCCCGATCGTCATGGCGACCTGCCTGATGGCCTGGCTGGGATTGTCTCTGGCGACCACTCTCTGGGTCCTGACCGCCGTCGGGTTGCTGTTTGCCGGGGCGTTCTGGCTGCTGACCCGCGATACTCCGGAAGACGACCCACGGGTCAATGCCGCGGAATTGCAGCTTATCCACGAGGGGGCCGTTCCGCTGGCGGCCCCGGTGACTGGCCATTCGCCCCAGCGAATGCCCATTGCCCACGCCCTGCGGCTGCGCAGTGTCTGGATGCTGGCCCTCATGCAGGCGTTCGTGGCCGGGGTCGACACGATTTACTCCTCGATGCTGGGGCAGTATTTCGCCTCGCGCGGGGTCTCGTTGGGGAAGGCGGGGTTATTGGCCAGCATTCCGCTGTTTGGCGGCATGTTGGGAGGCTTGACAGCCGCCCTCGTGAATGATGGCCTGATGCGGTTGTTTCCCAGCCGCTCGCACGCCCGCCGGGCGATTGGGCTGGGGGCCAATCTGTGTGCCTGTGTGGCGATGCTGGCGATGGTCCGGCAGACCGATGCCCTCCGGGCCGCCGTGGCCCTGGGGGTGGTGAAATACTTCGCCGACATGAGCCAGCCGATCGGCTGGGGAACCTGCACCGACATCGGCGGCCGCCGCGGATCGGCCACGGTCTTTTCGATCATGAACGCCGGGGGGAACTTTGGGTCGTTCGTGCTCCCGATGCTGTTCGGTCTGATCGCCACCCGCAGTGAACGGATCGTGGGAGATGAGGTGATCAAAAACTATGTTCCGGTGTTCACAGTGGCCGCCGGGATCTATATCGCCGCCGGACTGATGTGGATGCTGATTGATTCCACCCGGTCGTTGGACGACGTGATCACCGAGGACCGTCCCGAAAATTCCTCCCCGTCCTAGCCGTCCTCCCTGTCCTGCCGGTTGCCCGAGGAGGCGGGCTGACGGCACGCCAGCCGCCGATTGGGCGTCCTCACCCCGGGCTGCCTCGGCTGCCAGAGGGCCTGTTCGCAGAGGCTTCCTGACGGGCTCCAGCGCGGCCGGTCGAGTGCCGTTTGTCGGCGAAAACAGTGTCGCCGGACCGCCTTGGAACAGGGCTTCCGGCCCCCAATTGTAAATCCTACACAACCCCTCCCCAATTGGGTTCAACACCGCTTGACGCTCTGCGGGGGTTGTGAGACAAGACCCATCCCCG
>JBKCTR010000570.1:0-2471 GCA_046318755.1 Planctomycetaceae bacterium | reverse complement strand
GAGGAAAGGCAGGAGAATTCGACATGGGAACCAGAAGGCAAATGGACAATCACAATTGGTGCGGCCCGGGATGAAATCGTCTCACGACCGACCTTGATTGTTTGAACTCAGACAGCCGAGGGTCAAGGGAAACCATGAACCAGAAGGAGAGCCGGTCGGCCGCCGCAGGAGTGGGAAGGTGACCCCTCGTGACCGTGCTCGACGAGGCCAAGCCATTAGGGAACACAGACGCGACCGCCCCGTGGCCGGCAGAGGGGCTTGGGGAGACCGCCATGCGGCCAAGGAATCGCTTGGGGCGAGGATCAAGGAGTCCGGAGAGTGAACAAATCAAATGACAAACATTCCGAGGCGGACTGGCCCGACTGGAAGTGACTATTGTGACAAGAGACTGTGGACACCAGAACACGCGTCCCGATCGGCTGCATGCGGAGTTCGGGGGGTTGTGATGCGGGTTCCGTATCTCCCATCTCCATCGGTACACTCGCGACGTCCCCCATCTGCTTCCCTTTCCGAGACAGCTTCATGCTGACCCCTGCCCGCTCAATGGTGCTGTTCGCCTTGTTTGGAGTGTCTGTCGGACTGGGCATTGTGGCCCCGAGGGATCTCTCGGCTCAGGAACAGTCGGACACTGCCCCACTTTCCACAGAGCAGTTGTTTGACGGTCAGCGGCTGTTGAAAGTCGAGATCGAGATCGACCAAGACAAATGGAACGAACTGAGGCAGCAAACACTGGATTTCGTCACAGTCTTCAGCAAGGGACCAATCACACCGCGATATAGCTACTTTCCGGCAACGGTGAAGATCGATGGTCGGGTGTTGGAGAAAGCAGAGATTCGTAAGAAGGGTTTCTTGGGCTCGATGGATGCCGACCGCCCTTCGCTGAAGGTCAAGCTCGATTCCGCCGGCCAGAAAATACTGGGGGGGCTCGAAAAGCTGACTCTGAACAACAACAAGCAGGATCGATCGCTGGCCAGCCAGTTCCTCGCATACCGTCTCTTCGCCGCGGCGGGTCTGCCCGCCCCCCGCAGCAGTTTCGCGCTTGTCAGCGTGAATGGCCAGCCCCTGGGAGTTTACACCCACCTGGAATCGGTGGATGGCCCCTTTCTGAGCGGGCGTTTTGGCAGCGATACTGGCCATCTCTACGAAGGTGTCTTCCCGACCGACTTTTTTGATGACCGGATCGCCCGCTTCGAAGGGAAACAGAAGGGACGCGACGACCGGGATGATCTCAAGCAGATCGCCGCCATCCTGGCGAATCCGGGAAATGACTATGTCGCCAGGCTCGGTGAGCGGATCGATCTCGACCAGTTCGTCAGATTCTGGGCCCTCGAGTCGCTGCTGGGATTTTGGGATGGCTACACCAACAACCAGAATAACTACTACATTTACCATGACCCGCGGGACGACCGCTTTCGGTTTGTTCCCTGGGGGGCCGACATGACTCTTGCCCCGCCGTTCTTTCCGGGACAGGGGGGCAAGAAGTCGATCTACGCGAAGGGGCAGCTCGCCTGGCAGCTGAATCAGGATCCGCGATTCCGCCAGAAATATCACGACACGCTGCTGCAGTTGCTCGACACCGTCTGGAACAAAGAGTCCCTGTTGGCCGAACTCGACCGCATCCAGGAATTGGTTGGCAACCATCTGCATCCCGACCAGCAAGACAATTCGCAAGCGGTGATGACGGTCAGAAAATTCATCGAAGAGCGCAAAGACGAAATCCTGCAGGAGCTGAAAGACGGCCCCATCCACATCGAGAAGCAGCCTGCCAAACCGTTCTATATGCGGGAAGCGGGGAAGGTCCAGGGGGAATTCAGCACCACTTGGTCACCCGCCGATCAGAAGGAAACCGCCGCGAGCGACAAGGTGAATTTCACCCTGATGCTGAACGGGAAGCCGGTGGAATTCGAACAGGTCACCGCAATCTCGCGCCCCAGTCCCCCGAACCCCTTTGGTGGACCTCCCGGTCCGCCTCCCCCGCAGGTTGTTCTGCGTGGTAAGCGGGGGGGTGATCAACAACCCCTGCTGCTGATGCTGACCATCCCGCCTGACCAATTCGCTCCAGGAACCGAAAAGAAACCCGATATCGCGGTGCAGGGGATGCTCACAGAAGGAGAAGGTTTCGGCTTCGGGCCCGGCATACGCTCATTCTTCGGGAAAATGGAGTTGAAATCGGCCAGCCAGGAAGCTGGGAAACCGGTCGTCGGCAAGGTCTCCGGGACCATCTATGAGATGCGGGGCGGTTTTGGTTTCTGAGACCTCCAGCGGTTGAACCCCGGAAACACCTCGCTGCCAATGTCGACTCCACATTGCAGGAAATTCGGTGTCAAGCTGTGCGACGATGGCCTTGAGTGGTTCCGATCAATGGAGGCGATCCGCGAAACTCCCCATACAATTCGTAGCCAACCAACTCTCGGGTCACATCCGCTGCAGTCAGATCACCGAGGTGAACACAGTGGACAACCACGGAGGTC
>JBKCTR010000569.1:0-11360 GCA_046318755.1 Planctomycetaceae bacterium | reverse complement strand
CCGTCGGGGGTGAAGACCGTGTCACCCCACCGCTGACGCACCTGGGCCTTCACGGCAGGGCGCCTCAGAACTTCATGGCCGATGGGATCCGCTGCGATCACGGCGACATTCCGCTGGGCTGCCAAGCCGACTGCCACATGACTCTTGCCGGAGCCGACCCCTCCGACGAGTCCCAACACGGGAACGTTGCGCGTGAAACCCGACATTCGTGGGGAATCCTGGCAGGACGCGAAGGGCGGACGGAGAGAGGGGGGAGAGAAACGTGACGTGGAGAACTGATGGGAAGGTAGAACCACTCACCCGGTTGTTGCAGTGGAGACGGCCCGAAATGCGTGGCGTCTGGCGAAAGCAGAACAGGAAGTGAACAGAAAGCTGGGTTGGACTGGAAAGCCGCGACAGGAACTCGGGAGGGAATGGAACAGGAAGTTCCACCCCGGAGTCGGGGGACAGGAGCACAGTGAGAGAGACCGTGTTGAACCGCTGTCGTGAATCATGAGAGATTGAACCGGGTTTCGCAAGCAACAGACGGGGGAAATGCCTCGTTTCGGCGGAGTGCCGGGGGAGGGGGGCGGCCGGTCGCGGGTCCCTTGGCCAAACCGAACCGGCTGAGGGAGCCTTGGCGTCCGCTGGAGTCCCCCGGACTCGTCGGAACACCGACTTGCGTCCGGGGGTCAGACCCCCAATCCCGACCGCTACCCCTCTCGATCCACCGGAGCCCGACTGGCGGTTGGCTTTCAGCGACTCGACCCTCGATCGGAGAGCGTCTCTCCGCAGGCGTCCGATCAAGCCCCAAGCCAGCTGCCGAGACCTTGTCGTTCGTGTCGACACCCGCGTCATCCAGTGTGATCATTGACACACTGATCCCATTCCATTCGGGGTTGCACACCCTGGACCACCTGACGGCCGAGGCACTCCCCGATCCACAGCGGAGGACGTTCTTCGATTGTCGCCGGGACCGCGATCCGCTGGCGGCAAGCTTCGCCGGCACTTGGCGCACACCTCTGGCCCAGGTGGCCGCCGAGGTCGTTGTCCGAGCCCGTCGCGTGATCGGGCGGGTGTCCCCGAGCGGGCCGCACCCCGCGGAACGGCGCCGGATCAGCGCGAACACCGCCTCGATACAAATGACCACACTTCCGTCTGGCTGACGGCCCATGTGAGAGCAACCACCTGAACCCCAACATCACGAACAACAACCCCATGGTCACCAAGGGAGCAGTCCGCGCCCCGCGTCCAGCCGCAAACCCGGCGCCTCTGACACCGCGATCTGCGCTTCGAGCGTGCGTGAAGAATTCGGGCTATGGCTCAAGGGAATGGGATGCCTTATAATCTCATCCGGCGTCGAGAAGTTTCACACCAATCCGCCCCACCCGTCACAGCCAGAAAGTCCCTCGCCGGGCCCACGCGGCGGCAATTCAGACTCACCCGAGCATTGGTTTATGCAGGTTCATCTCGAGCAGCTTCTCCAGTTTGCTCGCTGGACGAGCGATTTCAACCCGATTCACGTTGACCCGGAGGCGGCTCGTCACACGTACTTCGGGCAGAATGTCGTGCATGGGGCCCTGTCGGTTGTCCGCACACTGCATGAGTATCAGCAGCGATTTCCGGGGGCAGCGGACCCAGGATCGTTCCTGCGTACGCTGGAGGTCGAATTCCGGGGAGCGGCATTCCCCGAGGTGGACTGTGAAGTCGTGCCAACATCCTCCGGCAACGCCGGTGGGAGTTCTGACTGCGGAATCGCGCTGGAACTGCGGGTCGTTGACACAGGCGAGGTTCTGCTGACGCTGAACGGCTCCCATCGCACAACGGAGTCGGCCGACCCGTCAGTGAGCTGGGTCCCGAGGTACGTGAGCAACGTCGAGGTCGTCCGACGCACGACTCCTGTCGAACGTCGCGTGGACGAGTTGGTGCCCGGTTTTGAGATCGGCGGCGTTTGGTATGCGGGCACTCCGGAATCGAATTACCTCGCCCCAGGCTGGATCGGACCGACCGAGGCGCGAGTGCTGGGGCTGACCAGCTATCTCATCGGTATGGAACTACCCGGGCTCCGTTCGTTGTTCAGTCGGCTGTCGCTGACGTTCCACGGCACACGGGCCGGCGGCGAGACGGAAGCCGACCCGTGGTTGTACCGCCTCAGGGTTTTACGCTACGACCGGCGGTTTCGCATCCTGGATTTGCAACTGGAAGTTGCGACCAGGGACCACCGGCTCGTGGCGAGTGGAGAACTTCGGAGCTATGTGCGGTTCAGTCCGCTACGGTGTGATCTGGCGGAACTCGGTTCTTTCCTCGGAGATGACGCGGCGTCCCTCGAAGGGAAAGTCGCACTCGTTTGCGGGGGGACGCGCGGCTTGGGGGCCGAGTTGGCCGCCGGTTTTGCGTTGGCCGGTTGTCATGTCTATTCCACGCACCGGGGGGAGTCGGCGGACCTCGCCCAGTTCCGCGGCATGGTCCACTCCCGGGGCTTGGAGATCGACTTTCTGCAGGGCAACGTCGCCGACCCGGTGTGGTGCGAGCAGACGATTGCCGACATCATCGGTCATCGGGGCCGGCTGGACTTTTTGGTTCTCAACGCCTGTGCCCCCCCGGGAACGGCGCGGGTCGATTCAGTGGGCGAGCCACAGTTCGCGGCGTATGTCTCGGACAATCTGAAGTTGGTGAGCGCGCCGCTGGCAGCCGGCCTGGCGCCGCTCGCGAAGTCCGGTGGGGTGATCGTTGCCATTTCCTCCTCGGCCATCGACGATCCTCCCCAGGGCTGGGCTCACTATGTGGCGCTCAAACAGGCCATGGAGGGTCTGGTCCGGACCAGCCTCCGCGAGAATCCGGCGGTCGCCGCGCTGCTTGTTCGACCTCCCAAGCTTTTGACGAGCTGGAATGACACGCCGACCCGCGTGCTGGGGGCGCTGCCCCCCTCGTGGGTCGTCGCGGAGGTCGTCAATCGCCTGGGCCGCTCCTGGAAGCCGGGAACATCGGAACTCGTCACGGATTTCCCCGAACCGTCCGTGCTGGAATCGGCCGCATTGACGACTTTGGACCCCGAGTTTTCAATCATCGTTTCGGCAACCTTCACCGCCGATCCGATTCTGAAGTCGCTGCGTTTCTGGTTTCAGGAACTTGACGTGCGCGGTCACGTGGAATTGGCGGCCTACGGACAGGTGCTTCAGCAGTTGCTGGATCCCACCAGCCGGTTGGCGACCAATTCGCGGGGTGTCGGCGTTGTGCTGGTGCGGGTCGAAGACTGGCTGCGGGAACTTCCGCAGGAGAAATTGGAATCACCGAAATTCCTTTCGGGCTATCTGACTGAAACCGCCAATGAACTCGAACAGGCCCTGAGGTCGCATCGAGGAATCGCCCGCACGGAAACGATCGTGCTGCTGTGTCCTTCGGGAGGCGAGCCGACTTGCGCCGTCGACTCGTCCCTGATCGCGGAAATCGAATCACGGCTGATCGCATCCCTCGCGGCGATCCCGGGATTAAAGGTGCGGGCCGCGGCCGAATTCCACCCCCAATATGAGGTCGATTCCACCAGGATTCATGACCCGCTGCGCGATGAGATCGGGCACATTCCTTACCAGCCAGCGTACTTTCACTTTCTGGGAACCGTGGTGGTCCGCCTCGCGTACCGCCAGTGGTCGGCCCTGCGCAAGGTGGTCGTTGTCGACTGCGACAACACACTCTGGCGCGGCGTCGTGGGTGAGGTGGGCCCTGAGGGGGTCGAGTTCGACGACTCGCACCGTGCGCTGCACGACGCACTGCGCCGACTCAGCGACAGCGGGATGTTGGTCTGCCTCTGCAGCAAGAACGAAGAGTTTGACGTCTGGAACGTCTTCGATCGCCGGTCCGACTTCAATCTCCCGCGATCCCGCATCGTGGGAGCGATGATCAACTGGCTGCCCAAGTCCCAGAACCTCAAGACGCTCGCGTCGCGTTTGAACCTGGGAATCGACAGTTTCGTGTTCCTGGATGACAATCCCGTGGAATGCGGCGAGGTGCGCTCCGCCGCTCCCGAGGTGCTGACGCTGAATTTCCCCACCCGGAGCGAGGATGCGCTGCGGCTGCTTCGGCATCTGTGGGAACTCGACGCGACGGTGGGCACGCGCGAGGATCTCAAACGGACCCAGATGTATCAGGAGGAACTCCAGCGTGTTGAATCGCGGACGCGAGCGGGGAGTTTTCGGGACTTCATCGACAGCCTGAATCTCTCCGTTGAGATCAATTCGCTGGCCCCGGACGACGTGACCCGCGCCTCCCAGTTGACGCTGCGAACCAACCAGTTCAACTTCCTGACCCGCCGTCGGGACGAAGTCGAGATTCAGCGTCTTCTCGCCGACGAAAAGTGGAGAATTTCCACTGTCCATGTGACCGATCGGTTTGGGGATTACGGCTTGGTGGGCCTGCTCATCACGGAGGTTCAGGAGGATTGCCTGTTCGTCGATTCCTTCCTGTTGAGTTGCCGGGTTCTGGGGCGAGGCGTCGAACACCGGATGGCGGCGAAGGTGGGAGCGCTCGCCCGGGACCAGTCCATCGCGACCGTTCGGATGCGCGTCGAATCGACGAAACGCAATGCGCCCGCGCGGAACTTTCTCGATTCGATCTCGGCGCTGGGCATCCGCCGTGACGACGGCAAGGTCCTCGAATGTGATTTTCCGGCCGCGCTGCTGACCAATTTGAAATGGGAACCAGACGAGTCGGCGGTCGAGCTGGCTGACACGACCGGCGGTTCCCCGGTGTCGACGACGGCGGGAGCAGACGTTGAAACCGTTCGTCGTCGGGAGCGCCAGATCTCCCGCGCCGCGTTCGAGCTGGGAACCCTTGCCGAACTGCAGCAGGCGATCGACGGGATCGGTGCGGAGGACGGGGCCCCCTCCGAGGCGCCGGACAACATCGCCGAGTTTGTGGTGGGGGTCTTCGCCAAATCGCTGCGGATCTCGCCGGAAACCGTGCGGCAGGTCGATCAATTGGAGGCGCTGGGGTGCGGTTCATTCAAGATCGTGGAAATCACCGTCGAACTCGCCTCACGGTTTCCGTGGCTTCCCAGCACCCTGCTGTTTGAACATCGGAACGTTTCGGAAATCGTCCACCAGATCACCGCACTGGGGCACCAACGGAACCTGCCGCGGGAGGCGATGGCCGGGGCCGAGGTCGCTGATCCCAAGTCCTCCAAGACAGCGGCGAGCGATATCGCGATTGTGGGGATCGGAGTCCGGTGTGCCGGCGCGGATTCTCCCGAGGAGTTGTGGGACCTGCTGTTGGGGGGGCGCACGGCGATTGTGGAGGTTCCGTGCGACCGCTCGGTCTTCCTGTCGCGGCTGGAAGACGAGCGGACGCACTGGGCCGGGCTGGTCGAAGGAATCCAGGGCTTCGACGCGGACTTCTTCGGGATCTCTCCCCGCGAGGCCGAATCGCTCGACCCGCAGTTGCGGCTGTTTCTGGAGACCGCCTGGACCGCGCTGGAGGATGCCGGGATGACGGGGGTCGATTATGAACCCGACACCGGTGTGTTCGTCGGCATGATTTACGGCGACTACGTGCACGGCGCCAACGCCATCGCCCGGGAGTCGGGCAATCCATATCGCTGTTGGGAGGGGTTCAGTACTGCCAACCGACTCTCGCAGTTGCTGGGGTTTCGTGGTCCCAGCCTGACCGTGGACACGGCCTGTTCGTCGTCAGGAACCGCGTTGCACCTGGCCAGCCGCGCGATCTCCGACGGAGAATGTGCCGCAGCCGTCGTCGGAGGGATGAACCTGATTCTCGATCCCCAGAGGTTCGTGCAGTTGGGTCAGTTGGGCATCCTTTCCCCAAGCGGAAAATGCGACGCCTTCGGATCCGAGGCCGACGGCACCCTGCTGGGCGAGGGGGTCGGTGTCGTCGTTCTGCGCCGCCTGGACGATGCACTGGCCCGCGGCGAACGGATTTACGGCGTCATCCGAGGTTCCGGCCTGTCGAGCGGCAATGGCACCATCGGCTTCACCGCGCCCAATCCGGTGGCGCAAGCCGAGGCGATGCGCAAGGCGATCAAGGATTCCCACATTGATCCGCGAACCATCTCGTACATCGAGACTCACGGCACCGGGACTCAGTTGGGAGACCCCATCGAGGTGCGGGGACTGGAACTGGCGTACCTCGATCCCACGCTGTGGAGTTCCGAGATTGAGGGAGGATGGGGCTGTGCGCTGGGTTCCATCAAGCCCAACATCGGACACCTGGAAGCGGGCGCGGGCGTGGTCGGATTGATCAAGATCCTGCTGCAGATGCACCATCGCACGCTGGTTCCCACACGCACCTCGGCGCGGTTGAATCCGCAGATTCCCTTCGATGCACTGCCATTCGCCGTGCAGCGGGAGGCGGTCCCATGGGTCGCCCCCACACTGCAGGTCAAGGGGATCCCGACGACTCTCCCGTTGCGGGCCGCGCTCAATTCCTTCGGCATCGGGGGAGCGAATTCCCATGTCATCTTGGAAGAAGCTCCCGCCCGCCCGGAACCGTCGCCGTCGGAATGGCAGCGCCCGCGGCACCTTTTCGTCCTGTCGGCCCGCGACCGAGGCGCGCTCCACGGCCAGGTTGACCGGCTGCGCTCGTGGCTGGAGCGACATCCAACCATCGATCTGGCGGATGTCGGATTCAGTCTGGCCGCGTCGCGGCGACACTTTGAACACCGCATCGCCCTGCCTGTGGAAAGTCGTACCCAGGCGATGGCCGCTCTGGAGCAACTGAGCGCGGGTGCCGCTCCGGTGGGAAGTTCGACGGGGACGGTGCGGCCGGCCGTCCGTCCCAAACTCGCCTTCCTGTTTACGGGACAGGGAGCCCAGTACCCGGGGATGGGTCGTCAGCTTTATCAATCCCACCCAGTGTTTCGGGAGGCGTTGGATCGGTGCGCCCTGATCCTCGATGAGCTGCTTCCCCGCCGGTTCTTCGACGTGCTGTTCGCCGTCGAAGGATCTCCCGACGCCGACCTGATTCACCAGACCGGCTATACACAACCGGCGCTTTTCGCCATCGAATTTGCACTCGCCGAACTGTGGCGGTCCTGGGGGGTGACGCCCGATCTCGTCATGGGCCACAGCATCGGGGAACATGCGGCGATGGTTGTGGCGGGGGGCATGTCGCTTGAGGATGGACTGCGGCTGATCGCCGCTCGTGGACGACTGATGCAGGCCCTCCCCGCCGGAGGGGGAATGCTCTCCGTGATGGCGTCGGAATCCGAGACGACGTCGATCCTGTCGGACGACTTTCCCGAACTGTCGATTGCCGCCATGAATGGCCCGAGGCAGACGGTGGTGTCGGGCGACATCGTTGCGCTGGCGCGACTCGCTGCGCGGCTGGAGCAGAAGGGGGTCCGATCGAAAAAGCTGTCGGTCTCCCACGCGTTTCATTCCGTTCTCATGGAACCGATGCTCGCGGACTATGCCGTCGAGGCGGCCCGGGTGAGGCTCGGTCGGCCAACGATTCCCTTCGTCAGCAGCTCACTGGGTCGGCTGGCCGATGGCGAATTGACCGATCCGGAGTACTGGGTGCGGCAGGTGCGCAGCCCGGTCCGGTTCACTACGGCGATGCAGGCCTTGGCGGATCAGAAGGCGGCCGTGTTTCTCGAAACCGGTCCGCACCCGGTGATGCTGGGGATGGGACAGGAATGTCTGACCGAGTTGGCCGACGTGGAGGCCTGGCTCCCCTCCCTGCGGCGTAATGTGGATCCGTGGCAGACGATCCTCTCCAGCCTGGGAGGCCTCTACACCCGCAATTGCGCGATCGACTGGCGTGGGTTCGATGCCCCGTGGCCCCGTTCCCGCGTCGCGCTCCCCGCGTACCCGTTCTCTCAAACGGCGTACTGGATCGCGAGCGGCGCATCCGCCCGGGGGAACCCTGTGGATGCGGGTGCGTTGCCTTGGAGTTCACTCGGTCAGGTCGACTCGGTGATGAAGTCTCTTGCCAACGGAGGACGTTTCAGCTCCGCCGAGATGGAACTGATTCCGCGCCTGTTGGAGGCACTGCGGCGGCCGGCTGACACGGAAGCTCCCCGCGGCCAGGGAGGGGATCGATTGCTCTACGAAGTGGTCTGGAGGAATCACCCGCTCTCGAGTGACGCCCTCCCCGCGTCCCTGGTCGGGGAGTGGCTGATCCTCGCACGACACGAACCTTTCGCCCATCGCCTGGCGACCCAAATCGCCAACCTGGGCGCTCCGTGTCGCGTGATTCCCACAGCGGACTTTCTGAATCTTACGGAGGACGCGGCCGCGAGCCTGTTGGCCGCATCGGGACATTCCGACGTTCCGCTACGGATCGTTGTGGCGACGGGAAGCGATCGACCGTTGGGCGACGATTCGGCGGAAGCGGCGTTGGCCTGTTGTTCAAGCCAACTGGCGGCCATCACCCGCCTGCTTCAGTCGGTGCTGCGTTCGCCCCGATCCTCCGATGCCCGACTCTGGATCGTCACCCGCGCCGCCGTCGCGGTACACCCCGGCCCCCAAGCCGACTCGATCTTCCCTGATCAGACTGCGATCTGGGGACTGGGACGCACACTGGCCCTGGAGCATCCCGCTCTCTGGGGAGGTCTGATCGACGTCGCGCCGGCCGTGGATCCCGAGTCCACAACCCGGCGTTTGCTGCTGGAAATGACCACTTCGGGGTCCGAGGATCAGGTCGCCCTCCGCGCCGACGGGCGGTATCTGCCACGACTCGTTCCCCTGAAGATCACCCCTCAGGCCCCCGGGACTCTCTCCGCCGACGGCGTCTACCTGGTGACCGGCGGAATGGGTGCCCTCGGCCTGCGGATGTCCAACTGGCTGATCGCACGGGGAGCCCGGCGGCTGGTACTCGCCAGCCGGCGTGGTATGCAGTCGGCTGGGGCCGCGGAAATCGTCGCCGAACTTGGCCGGCTCGGTGCCGTTGCCGAGGTGGTTGCGCTCGACGTGGGCAATCCCGAGGACTTCTCGACCTATCTGAAGGAGTTGACGTCTCGGCACTCACTGAAGGGAATCATTCACGCGGCGGGTGTCGACTTGATCAGCCCACTGTCGAAAACCAGTCCCTCCTCGTTGGACCAGGTGTTGTCGCCGAAACTGGTGGGGGGGACGATTCTCGACTTGCAGACCCGGGGCTTGTCGCTGGATCTGTTCGTCTGCTTCTCATCCATTTCAGCGACCTTGGGTTCCAACGGCCGCGGGTTCTACGGCGCGGCCAATGCATTTCTCGACGGATTGATACTCGAACGCCGGCGGTTGGGTCTTCCCGGCTTAAGCGTGGCCTGGGGGCCGTGGCGCGGTGGCGGCATGGCGTCGCAATCGGAGTTGGACCAATACGACCGCATGGGCAACCATGGACTCGATCCAGAGGCGGCCGTGGAAGCGCTGGATCGGTTGGTGGCGGCGCGGGTCCCGCAGGCAACGGTCGCCGACATTGACTGGGAGACATTCCGGGGCGTGTACGCGGCGCGGCGGTCGCGTCCGCTGATCGACGAGATCGAAGCGACGCGATCTTCGAACGGATCACCGACCCGAGCGGGGACTTCGACGTGGCTGGCGCAACTCGCCGCCGAGTCCGAAGATCGACGGCGCCCACTGCTTTTGGAACTGCTGCGAGGGGAAGTGGCCCGCACGATCGGCCTCGGATCCCCCGCCGCCGTCTCCGAAGTGAAGACGTTTTACGAGATGGGCATGGACTCGCTGCTGGCGACGCAGTTCGCCGCGCGGCTGGGCAAACTGATCGGGGTCGGGAATCCGGGACTGGTGTTTGCCCACCCGCGACTGGCCGATCTGACCGACCATCTCCTGCGCATCGCCCATGTTCAATCACCGGACGAGGTCGCGGTCTCGAATGTCGACCCTGCTCGTTTGCCGACGATTGACAAGGAGTGGGTTGCCCTGCTGAAGCAGACGGCGGTGGCGCAACGCCCCACACGCCTCGCCGCACTCCTCAAGATCGAGGTGGCACAGACACTCGGTCTCGGTCATCCGTCTCAGGTCCCGACCGACAAGACATTCTTCGAGATGGGGCTCGACTCTCTCCTGGCAACCGATTTTGCGAACCGGCTCTTCCGCCGGCTCGGGATTCGGAATGTCGCCCTGGTGTTCACTCATCCCAAGGTTGATCTGCTGGCGCGGCAGCTCGTTGACTTGCTGTCACTCCCCGCCCCGGGCGAGGCGACCCCGGCCGTGGCCACGAGTGTCGAGAGCACGTCGGAATCCACCCCGATCGAGCTTGCCACACCCGAGACGAAGCCCGCGGTGATGCAGTTTCTGGAATCGGAATTCCAGTCGCGCGATCGCCGGGTCCTTGAAGCGCGCTGGGTCTGGTTGTTCATCGATTCGGCCCGCCGGTTGGCGACCGAACCGCGGGTTTGGATCCACCGTGAGGGGGAACGCGTGATCGGGCATTTGGGAGCGATTCCGATCGATCTCCAGATAGGAACCCTCCGCCAGCGGACCGCCTGGCTCGTCGACAACCGGGTGAGCGAGGACCGCCGTGGACGCGCAATTGGCCCACAACTGATCATTCAGGCCAATCACGATCTGCCGCTCTCCCTTTCCCTGGGACAGACCGAGGAGATCCGCAAGATTCTGGGGCATCTGGGCTGGCGGTATGTCGTCCCGTTGCAGACCGCCATGCTTCTGCTCTCGCCGCTTAACGTTCTGCGGACAAAGATGCCGTATCCTGCGGCGGTGACGGCCAGTCTGGTTTTGGGTGCCAAAATCGCGGCCCGCCAGATGACGACCCGGGTTCTCGGGATGCGGGAGCACGCCCCTGCCGGCGAGGTGAGGCAGGTCGACCGATTTGAAGCCCGGCACGATCGTCTCTGGGAGCGCATGTCGTCCGACGTGTGCTGTGCCTCGGTGCGGGATTCCTCGTTCCTCAACTGGAAATGGGTCAGCCAGCCCGGACAAACCCCGTATCGTATCGAAATCGTGGACGGCGAAGAGTGCCTCGGCGTCGCGGTTCTGCTCATTCGGGAACCCGACACCGTGTACTCGTACCGCCGCGCATTTCTCGCCGACCTCGTCATGCCGTTGTCCCAACCGCGGCTGGTTCGCAGCCTGCTTGAAGCGGCCATCCGCGCCGCCAGGGACCTGGGGGCGGACTCCTTGATCTGCCTCCACGCCAATGCGGTGCTGACGCGCGCTTTGCAGCAACTCGGGTTCGTCATTCGCAATCCGGAGCGACACCTCATGATTCATGTGAATTCCCCCCTTCCGGAGGAAGCCCTCAGCCAATTGCGCGATGGCAACAACTGGTTCCTCACCCAGGCCGATTCCGATATCGATCGCCCCTAGTGCTTTGTCACATCAAGGAACTTGGGTCGACAGACTTGAGTGTGATGCGGGCGTCGTCGACTTTCATTTGCCAGTCGACGCCGCGCTGCGTTGAGTTCACGT
>JBKCTR010000568.1:0-5380 GCA_046318755.1 Planctomycetaceae bacterium | reverse complement strand
GCCGCACCAGCTCTTCAAACCCGCATTCGGGGACCCAACCGAGCTTCTCGCGAGCCTTGGTGGGGTCGGCCAGCAGCAGGTCGACCTCGGCCGGGCGGTAGAACGCCGGGTCGACCACCACGTACTTCTGCCAATCGAGCCCGACCTGGTCGAAGGCGATCTGCACGAACTCACGGACCGTGTGGGTCTCGCCTGTGCCGACGACGAAGTCATCCGCCTCGGGCTGCTGCAGCATCAGCCACATCGCCCGGACATAGTCTCCCGCGAAGCCCCAGTCGCGCTTCGCGTCGAGGTTGCCCAGCCGCAGTTCCGACTGCTGCCCCAGCGCGATCTTCGCGACGGCGTGCGAGATCTTGCGGGTGACGAATTCAAGGCCCCGCCGGGGAGACTCGTGGTTGAACAGAATACCCGAGCAGGCGAACAGCCCGTAGCTCTCGCGGTAGTTGATGGTGATGTAGTGCCCATAGACCTTGGCGACGCCGTATGGGCTGCGGGGGTGCAGCAGCGTGGTCTCGCGCTGGGGGGTCTCGTGCACCTTGCCGAACATCTCGCTCGAGCTGGCCTGGTAGAAGCGGATGCCGGGGTCGACTTCGCGAATGGCGTCGAGCAGGCGGGTGACTCCCAGACCGGTGGCCTCGGCGGTGAAGATTGGCTGTTCCCAACTGGTGGGAACGAAGCTCTGGGCGGCGAGGTTGTAGACCTCGGTGGGGCGGATTTTGGCCACCAGCCGGGTGAGAGAGTACTGGTCGAGCAGGTCGCCGAAGTGCAGTTGGATCTTGTCTTGCAGATGCTCGATGCGTTCGAGGTTGAGCGAGCTGGTCCGGCGCAGCATGCCGTGGACCTGGTAGCCATGCGACAGCAGCCACTCGGCCAGATACGAACCATCCTGACCGGTGATACCGGTGATCAACGCGGTGCGCTTCATTCTCGAAACACTTTCCGACACTCCGTGCCGCAGGGCAACACCAACGATCTGACACGGCCAGGCCTCCCCTCCCTGGGGGCACCCAGTCCCGGCAGTCCGTGCTCCCGCTCCCCCTGGCGGATTCTACAGGGCGGATTCCCGGGGTCGAGTCACGGGGTCGAGTCACGGGGCGGGGGCTCGCACTCAAGAGCCCCCGACAGTGGCACCGCCTTCTAACGGAATGGGTAATTTGTGTCAACGAGAGATATTGCGAAGACTGGGCGTCTGGGCGTGTGTGCTGGCTGCTGGGTGCTGGGCTGTGTCGGTGGGGGAGGTCACGCATCGGTCAAGCCGCACGTGCCCCAGTGCGTTGGCAACGCACAGCAAAGCAGCAGCCAATCGCGCGATCGCCTGGCAGTCTGCGTGCCACTTACAACAACCGCAGGCTGGCGAAGCCGGCGATGGCGAGGAGGGCGGCGATGATCCAGAAGCGGACCACGATCTTGACTTCGTGCACTCCCCGGAAGACGAAGTGGTTGTGCAGTGGAGCACACGCCAGCACCCGCCGGCCGAAGCAGCGAAAGCTGATGATCTGCGCAATCACACTGAGGGTCTCGGCCACGAAGACCCCCCCCACCACCAACAGCAGCAGTTCCTGCCGGCAGACGAGGGCCGCGAGGCCGATCAGCCCTCCCAGCGGCAAGGCCCCCGCATCGCCCATGAAGACCTGCGCGGGGTACGCGTTGAACCAGAGAAAGCCCAACACCGCCCCCACCACCGCTCCCAGCATCACCGCGAACTCCCCGGCCCCCGGAATGTGCGCGAGCTGCAGGTACTCAGACATCACCCGGTTCCCCGCCATGTACGTGAGAGCCGTGAAGGCGGTTCCGGCGAAGATCATGCAGCCGGCCGCCAGACCGTCGAGCCCATCCGTCAGGTTCACTCCATTGGAGCTCCCCACCAACACCAACAGGCTCCAGGGGATGAAGAACACTCCCAACCCCAGGGTGACCGAGCCGCCGGGCAAAACCAGGTCGAGCCCCGCCGGGTACTGGGATTGGTGGCGATACAGCAGCCACGAGACCAGCAACCCCAGAACCGTCTGCCCGACCAGTTTTTCGGTCTTCGAGAGTCCCTTGCGGCGGGTGCGCAGCTTGATCCAGTCGTCGGCGGCCCCCAGGGCTCCCAGGCCAATCGAGGTCAGCAGTCCCAGTTGCACCGGCCGGCTGGCCAGATCGCCCCACAGCAGGGTCGCGAGGCAGGCGGCGGCCAGGATGAACAGCCCCCCCATGGTGGGGGTGTCTTTCTTGTTGGCGTGCAGTTCATCGAGGCGGGCCGAGTCGCTGGCGATCCGTTCCCGAAAACGGGCCTTCAGCCAGCGGATTGCCAGCGGCCCCAGCAGCAGCGCCAGCACGAAGGCCGTGAGGCTGGCCAGAGCGGTGCGCAGCGTCAGCAGTGTGGCGGTGTCGCGGGCATTCAACAGACGTTGCAGCAACCAGACCAGCAAGGCAGAGCACTCGAGAGAGACAGAGAGGCCATTCGCAATGTCGCCAGGAGGGGACCCGGTGAACCATCACGATCGTCCAACCCTGGCGCGGCACTCTGTTCGAAGCGGACCAAAAATACAACCCCAGAGAGTGGTTCGCCGAGTGGCTCTGGAAGACCGCGCAAAAAACAACCCGGGGGGCGGGCCGCGTTGGCAGCCCACCCCCCGGGGGTGATTCCCCGGATACCGAAGCCGAGGCTTCGGTATCCGGTCAGGTTCAACATCGTGCGGAAAGCAGACAACCAGAGTGATTGACCCAGAAACCACTTGGTCTGGTGCCGTATTTGCTTTCGACCAGCCGAAGCCAGTCTGTGCGACAGGATTCCCGCAAATCTGAGGCACGCACGCTTGCTGAACCAGGTCTCCTTGAGTGTGAGGAACAATTGACAGGGGTGCTGGTCCCGGCGGACCCTAGGCAGCCGCAGGTTGCCGTGGAGCAGAACGCGGAGTGGAGGATTGTTCTGCCTGTTGACGCAGCCACTGGATGGCCTGTTCCATGCGCATGCCGCGCGAGCCCTTGACGAGGATCACATCGCCAGGTGTCAGCCAGCAATCGAGCAGGGGGTACAGCGACTCCAGCGGTTGGCAGCAGGCGATCTGGTGCAGGGGCAGCCCCCCGGCAAGGGCCCCTCGGGCGACATCCGTCGCAAACTGGCCGCAAACCAGCAAGCGATCGATGCCGCAGCGGGCGACCTGCCGACCCAACTGCTGATGCAGCGTGGCCGACTCGGGACCCAGTTCCAGCATGTCGCCACACAGCAGCAGGCGTTGACCATCGGTGGGCCAATCCCGCAGCAGCTCGCAGGCGGCCTGCATGGCGAGGGGACTGGCGTTGTAGCTGTCGTCGATGATGGTCCAGGGGCCGATGGTCTCGACCCGGCAGCGGCTGGCCGGTGCCTGGAACTGTTCGAACCCGTCCTGAATCTCGGTCGTGGTCAGCCCGATTTCCCGGGCGACCGCGAGGGCCGCCAGGGCGCTGGTCAGTTGGTGCCGGGCTGTGGCCGCCAGGTGAAACCGGTCGTCTCCCACCGAGAACCGCAGGCGTCCTGGGCGGAACTCGACCTCGGTGGCGACAATGTCATTCTCGGGATGTTCGCCAAACAGCCGGACGGCACACGTGGCCTGTCGGGCCCGCTCGCGCATCCGGGGGTCGTCTCCCCCCACTGCGGCGAACCCCGTGCAGGGGATGGCGTCAATCAGTTCGAACTTCCCTTCGTAGATGGCGTCGAGCGAACCAAAGCTTTCGAGGTGGGCCGGACCGATGCGGGTCAGCACCCCCACCTCCGGGGCGGCGATGTCGCACAAGGCGCGGATGTCTCCGCGGCGGCTGGCCCCCATCTCGACCACGGCAAACTCGTGTTCGCTGCCGAGATCGAGCAGGCTGAGAGGCAGCCCGATCTCGTTGTTGAAGTTTTTGCGGCTGCGAAGCCCGGCATGGGCGCTCGACAGCACGGTGTAGAGCATCTCGCGAGTCGTGGTCTTGCCGACGCTGCCCGTCACCCCAATCACCAGGGCCTCCTGTTGGCGGCGGTACCAGGCGGCCAGCCGCTGCAGGGCGGGCAGCGTCTGCTCGACGACCAGGCGTGGTCCCTCGATGTGGGAGGCGTGTTCGGCATCCACGACGGCCGCGACCGCCCCGGCGGCCAAGGCCTGCGCGACGAAGCGATGGCTGTTGTGCTGTTCCCCCTGCAACGCCCAGAACAGATCCCCAGGCCGCACTTCACGCGAGTCGATGCAGACCCGGCGGGCCAACAGTTCGCCAGCGCCACCCAGCAGGGTCGCGTGGAGCGGTTGGGCCAGCGTGTGCAGGGGAAGGGGGTCCATGACAGTCGGGTCTACGGTCGGCTGAGCGAAGTGCCGAGGGGGTTGTGAAGCGAAGGAGAGCTGGCGACGTACCGTTCCTGCAGGCATTCGAGGGCGACTTCGCGGTCGTCGAAGTGCAGGCGTTGGGTGCCGATGATCTGTTCGGTCTCGTGCCCCTTGCCGGCGATCAGCACGAGGTCGTCGGGGCCGGCGTGCTGCAGGGCCCAGCGAATCGCCTGGCGGCGGTCGGGTTCGAGGAAGGGGCGGCGGGGTGTGCCCGCCATCCCGCCGGCAATCTGTTCGATGATGGCCGAGGGGTCTTCGGAACGGGGGTTGTCGCTGGTGATCACGGGCAGGTCGGCCCCATCGGCCACGGCCCGACCCATGAGGGGGCGTTTGGACTGATCGCGGTCGCCACCGGCACCAAACACGCAGATCAACCGTCCCGCCACCAGCGGCCGCAGGGCGGCCAGGCAGTTGCGCAGACCGTCGGGAGTGTGGGCGTAGTCGACATAGACCGGGAAGGGCTGTCCGGCGTCGAGACGTTCGCAGCGTCCCGGGACACCGCGGAAGTGCGCGAGACCGCGCTGAACCGCGTCGAGATCGAGATCGAGGGTGTGGGCCACGGCAATCGCGGCGAGGCAGTTCGAAATGTTGTAGTGTCCCACCAGTGTCGTGCGAAAGTCGCGGGTCCACCCGGGGGCGAAGACGCGAAAACTGGTTCCCGCGGGGGTGATGTCGAGCAATTCGGCGTGGAAGTCGGCGGGTTGGCGCAGGCTGTAGGTCAGACTTTGCCGGGGGGCCGCCGCGAGGCACGAGCGGGACCCCTCGTCGTCGAGGTTGACGATCGCCCAGCCGGCGGGCTTCAGCAGGGTAAAGATCTTCTGCTTGGCGATGCGGTAGGCCTCGAAGCTGCCGTGGTAGTCGAGATGGTCGTGGGTGATGTTCGTGAGGACGGCGGAGTCCAGCAGGTTTCCCGCCAGCCGTTTCTGGTCGAGGGCGTGGCTCGACACCTCGAGGGCGGCGCACGCGGTGCGCTGCGTCACCATCGCCCCCAGCCATTCGTTAAGGGTGGCCGGGTCGGGAGTGGTCAACCGCGCGGGCAGCGAGTTCACGCCGTCATGGTA
>JBKCTR010000567.1:0-3498 GCA_046318755.1 Planctomycetaceae bacterium | reverse complement strand
GGGCCTTGCCGCGCATGTCGTGCAGGGCGATGTCGAGGGCCGCGACGGCCCGGCCATCCCCAAAGTTGGCCCCCCACAGGGTCCGCCAGAGGCGGCGATGTTCGAGGGGATTTTTCCCCAGCAGTTGGGGCTTGAGGTGATCTTCAATGATGCCGCGGGTCCCTCCCACGTCGGCGGTCTCGCCCCAGCCGACCAGTCCACTGTCGGTGGAGATCTTCACCAAGAGGGTGTCCTTGAGATTCGACATGGCCGTGGAGGGCCCCATGGCCCGGGGGAGGCGATGCTCGAGGGCAAAGGTCTCGACCTGGGTGATGGTGAGGGAGCTGGGGCGTTCGGCCGCGGGGGCCGCGGCGGGCAGTGCGGCGAGGCCACCTGCCAGACCCACCGCCTGGAGAAAGGCCCTGCGATCTGAGGAACCGACACGGGAGCGAGACTGGGGCATGAGGACGACCTGAAAAGTGCCACGGGAAGAGGACGGTTCAGCCGGGTGGGATCATACGCTGGCTGCCCGACAATTGCGCGGGTTGTGTCGCCTCCAGGGGCTGGTCGGGGAGGGCGCTGGACTGGCAGCGACGGGCGGGGGACGGAATAATCCGGGATCATCGCCGCCCCGGAGTTTCCCGTGCCCAACCTGCTTCTGATTGCTCCATTCCAACAGCGTCCAACTGCCTGGGAGACTCGATCTGTCTGCCTCGTGGCGGGGCGCCAATGGCCGATCTTCCGAAGTGTCTTCTGGGGGTTCGCCATTTGGACCCTCGTTGGCTTGTGCTGGGGGACGACCGGTTCGGTCGCGCGGGCCCAGGGGGGGCAGGCCACACCCGCGGACAGCGCGGAAGTGGTCCGGCGTCGGCTGGAGCTGGAGTTGATCACCGCGGAGAACATCTCGCGGCTCGAGGAGATTCACACCGAGAGCGTGCGGTTGACCAGCTTGGCGTGGCGGCCCGACTCCAAGGAAATCGTGGGGATCGTTGCGTATCGGACCGCACAGGAAGAAGGGGTGGAGGTGCGCGATGCCGAAACGTTCGAGGTTCTGAACACCACCGCCAAAGGACGCCGGATTACCTCGTTCACGTTCAACCCGAAGCTGCCTTTGGCGGCGTGGGTGACCGCCGAAGGGAAGGTGGAGGTTCTGCACCTGGAAACGGGCGAGGGTTACTACCTTGAGGATTTGGGGCGGGGGCCGAATGTGGCGTTTCTCCCCGATGGGAAGATGTTGGTGGGGGGGGGGCAGTCGGGTTCGCGGCGGTTCTATGAGGCGGAGACGGGGGAGTTGCAGCGAACCATCGAACTGGGGAAGGATCGGTTTGTGGTGACGCCGGTGTTCAGTGCCGACGGTCAGTGGGTGACGGCGGCCCCGTTTCGTGAGACCACGAAAATCTGGAATGCCGAGACGGGGGAGGAGCGCTGCACGATCACTGTGCCGAACAATCAGAACACCATGATCTCGGCCCAGCTGGAGCCCTCAGGAGAGAGGTTTCTGGCGCTGCCATCGGGCATGGGGCGGCTGCAAATCTGGAATGCCAAGACGGGTGAGATGCTTCCCGAAAAAGACATGGAAGACCAGGCCCCCGTGGGTTTGCGGTGGTTGAATGGAGGAAAGCTGCTGGCGGGGGTGGGGCAGGGAACCCTCGCCTTTTGGAACGGGGCCGACCTGACCTTGGTGCAGGAACACGACGGACCCAAAAACACCATGGCGTTTGGTGTGAGCCCCGATGGACGGCGACTGGTGACCATCAGCCGGGGGACGGTGGCGGGGGAGAATCTGTTGCAGGTCTGGGGGGTGGTGTCGAAGGGGGCGGGCGGGGGGAAGTAGAGTCCCGAAGGTCGCCCGATGCGGTTCATTCACCCAGCCACCAACGACGGCGGTAACGAGGTTTGCCGGCGAAGAGCTTGAAGGGGGTTTGCAGCAGTCCCTCGCGCAGTTCTTCGATCGAGTCGGTCAGCAGGAAACGCTCGATGTCGTCGGGGTCGATGGTCTTCGCGGGCTCCATGGTATTGCGTAAGAAATCGAACAGGGGCTGCCAGTAATCCACCCCCATGAAGATGATGGGGAACTCTTGCATCTTGCCTGTTTGAACGAGGGTGGCGGCCTCGAAGGCCTCATCGAGGGTACCGAAGCCACCGGGCAGGATGACGAATGCCTGGGAGTATTTGACAAGCATGACCTTGCGGATAAAGAAGTAGTCGAACGAGATAAGGCGATCGATGTAGTTGTTGGCGGACTGTTCCTTGGGCAGGATGATGTTACAGCCGATGGAGTGCCCTCCTGCTTCCTGGGCTCCCCGGTTGGCCGCCTCCATGATTCCCGGTCCGCCCCCCGTGATGACATTGAAGCCCAGGCGGGCAACTTCGGCTCCGACTTGGTGTCCCAATTCGTAATACGGGTGACCGGGGGGAAACCGGGCCGATCCAAACACAGTGACGCTGGGGCCGAGGAAGTGGAGTTCCCGAAAGCCCGACAAAAACTCCCACCCGATATGGAGCAGGGTCTTGAACTCGGCCCAGCGGGAACGAGGTCCTTCCAGCAGGCGACGGTCTTCCTCCCCCCAGTCGCGTCGCCAACGGTGTGGCAGACGACCCGACTTGGCCGGAGGGGAGTCGGATGGTGCGACTGGTGTGGAGGGGGAATCAGGTGGTGAGGAGCTGAACATGAAAATTTGTGAACTGGGGGCTGGGCGAAAGAGCGACAGGGTGATATACTGATGGGCAGTTCGCCGGGGCGGGGTCTCCGGAACCGACAAGAGCACCCTGTGATCGAGAGAGTTGAGACAAAATGGCGGAGTTTGTCGACATCGATGGAGTGCGGGTTTTTCTGGGGAAACCCGATGTCTCAGATGGCGAGTGGATTGGGCAACGGGAGGTTCTGAAACAACTGCTGGCCTGTTGGCTGGTGGTGGATCGACGCGACTTGCCACTCTCCCCCCGCATTGTGGGGATGCCGGGAATTGGCAAAACCACCCTGGGAATGGCAGCGGCCCAGGCACGAAAACAACCATTGTATATTCACCAGTGCACTGCGGATACCCGTCCGGAGGATCTGTTGATCACTCCGGTGCTGGCCGAGAGTGGCAAGATTGTTTACCACGCGTCCCCGCTGGTGACGGCGATGCTGAAGGGGGGAGTGTGCATTCTCGATGAAGGGAACCGTATGAACGAGAAGTCGTGGGCCAGCCTGGCTCCGCTGCTCGATCACCGGCGGTATGTCGAGTCGATCGTGGCAGGCATTACGGTGCCTGCCCATCCCGACTTCCGCTGCGCCGTGACGATGAATGAAGACGAATCGACCTTTGAAGTTCCCGATTACATCCAGAGTCGGCTGCAGCCGACATTGGCGGTGGGTTATCCGAACCGGCAGGACGAGCTGCCGAATCGGCGGTAACCCCTGCCGTGGGCGGGGGAGGGGCGGTGGACCCTGACCGTGGAATGACAGCAGGCGGCGCAGGGGCGGAAGCACGAGTACGCGACGCGCGCGGGTCTGTCGATCGGACGGGCCGCGCT
>JBKCTR010000566.1:0-2154 GCA_046318755.1 Planctomycetaceae bacterium | reverse complement strand
CTGCACCGGCCGCCCCGCGAGGTCTTGCCGACGGTGTTCCCCCACCGGGCCATACCCCTCGAAGACCACCCCGAGGGCGTCGAACCGCTGATGACATCCCGCGCACGCCCGGTGCTCGCGGTGCTTGGCCAGCAGTTGGGGAATGCTCAGCTCGCCCGTGGCCTGTTCATCGCGCGGCAACTCGGGAACCACGGGGGGCGGGGGAGGAATCTGCTCGCCCAAGAGACGCCGCGCCACCCAGTACCCCCGTTTGACCGGGCTGGTCCGCAAGCCCGGGGAGTTGGCCGTGAGGAAGACCCCCATCGTCAGCAGGCCTCCCCGGTTCCAGGGGGTGGCGTCAGGAATCTCCACCCAGGCTTCGGGAGGACCGGCATGCGGCATATCGTAATGTTTCGCCAACAGGCCATTGACCACGGTCCGTCGGCTGGTCAGGCACTCATCGAGCGGGCGGTCGTGCCGCAGCAGATCGAGCAGAAACCGCCGGGGCTCTTCAAACATCGCCTGCCGCAGTTCGTTGGTGAAGCCGGGGAACCGCTCGCGGTCGACCGCGTTGTGCTCTTCAAACCGCCGGAAGTCGAGCCACTGCCCGCCAAACTCGGTCACCAGGGCCAGCATCCGGGGGTCGGCCAGCATGCGGGCGATTTGCCGGGAGAATTCCGCCTCGTGATGCAGTTCCTCCCGCTCGGCGGCCGAGCGCAGCTCGGCATCCGGCAGCGAGCTCCACAAGAAGTAGCTCAGCCGGCTGGCCAGTTCGAGGTCGGTCAGATCGCGGGGTGCGGTCCCCTCGGCAGCCTGGTCGTAGCGGTAGTAGAACTGGGGTGCCAGCAACACCGCCGCCACTCCGTCGCGCAGCGCTTCTTCGTGCGAGAGATTCTCGGTGGTCCGCAACCGGTGGTGAAAGTCCCGCAGTTCCTGTGCTTCCTGTTCCGTCAAAGGCCGCCGCCAGGCCCGCCCGGCAAACTGCAGCAGCGACTCGAGATGCCGGGGTTCGGCCTCGTGCCGGGCCTGCTCGATCTCGCGCAACCGCAGATCCATCGTCTGGTAGTAGTCTTCGATTGCCTGCAGTGCGGTGGCGTCGTCGGTCTTTTGCCGGGCCCGTTCGAGATACAGTTTCGCCAGCCGCCGCAGCTTGGAAGACGAACTGCAGTCGCGGTCTTCCGAACGGGCGAAGTCGAACTCGGCCTCGCGGATCACCTGCGGCGGCTCGGCCCGTTCGAAGAAGATGTAATCCTGGTACTGCCGTTGCAGCACATCGGTGATGAACTCGAGCTCGGTCCAGAGCCGATCGAGCTCGGCGGTCTGCCGGTCGTCGAGGATCAACTCGCGCAGCGGCTGGTCATCGCGGAAAAATCCCTGCATGAGGTGAAAGCCCGCCGTCAGCAGCCGTCCCTGTCCCGCTCCCTTGGGATCAAAGTACGGACCCCGGTCATCGACGAAGAACGCATCGGGGAAGAGACTGCAGAATTCCTTCAGGGCGGAAGTCTGGCGATCGACCGAATCAGCCTGCTGCGCGTCGACCGCCAGCAAACCGGCCAGCCCCTGGGCCTGTTCCGGCAGTTTCGCGAGAAGTTGGGGCAGATCAGCGACCGCACTCCCGGCGTACGCGCGGTGCCGGGCCGCCAACTGCTGGTTGCGCCACAACACAAAGGGCTGCGTCCCGTCAGAAATTCCCTTCACCTTCAATCGGGGCACATCCCCCTTCAGCAGTTCGCGCCAGTTCTTGACCAGGTCGCGCAGCGCGGTCGCCCCGGCCACAGGGCCAAGGTCATCTGCCGACGCTGGGGGAGGAAACTGCCGCCACAACTGCCGGACCACCGCCAACGGGCCCATCTCGTCGGCCCCCCCGTCGCGCATCAGAACCGAGACAACAAGTGCGAGATACCGCAAAGAGACTTTCCCCTGCTCGGCGGTGCTGTCGAGTGTGGCGTCGGGTTGGCCCAGCGCGTCCCGGTGTTGCAGGCGCCACGCCGCCAGGAAGTAATCACGCAGGTCGACCGGTTGCCGACGGTAAAACGCCACCACCTGCTGCACACAGTACTTGTCGCGGTCGGTGTCGGTGGCGACGGGGTGCGGGGCGAACCGCAGCCCCGTGGGGGCCAGAACCAGATGGTCGGCGACCTGCCGCATCGCGTCGAGGTATTTGCGGAACAGCGC
>JBKCTR010000565.1:0-2982 GCA_046318755.1 Planctomycetaceae bacterium | reverse complement strand
GATTCTCATCGATGGCCGCGATGTCCGTTCGTTCTCCATCTCGGAATATCGGCGCAACATCGGCATGGTGCTGCAGGAGCCGTTCCTGTTTTTTGGGACGATCGCCGAGAACATCGCCTACGGCCGCCCCGAGGCGACCCGGGCCGAGATCATCGCCGCCGCCAAGGCGGCCCGGGCCCATGAATTCATTCTGCGCCTCCCCGACGGCTACGACTCGAGTGTGGGGGAACGGGGCCAGACCCTCTCCGGGGGCGAGCGGCAACGCGTCTCGATCGCCCGCGCCCTGTTGATCGATCCCAAGATTCTCATTCTCGACGAGGCAACCTCGGCGGTCGATACAACCACCGAGCAGCAGATCCAGGAAGCACTCGACAATCTCACCCGGGGCCGCACGACCATCGCCATCGCCCACCGCCTGAGTACGCTGCGGCAGGCGAACCGCGTGGTGGTTTTGGAACAGGGACGCATTGTCGAAGTCGGCAGCCATGAGGAACTGCTGGCCCGCCGGGGAAAATATGCCCAACTCTACGAGGCCCAGATGCGTCACGGGCAAATGCAGAGCCCCGAGGGGGCCAGTGAACCAGTCCCGGTCGAAATCCCCCGCAGCATCAAAGCGCAGCGCGAAGAGCTGGATTGACGGTACCCGCCTCGGTTGCCACGCGGGAGGAGGATCGTACCGCACTGCTCCCCTGGAAGCCTGCCGCCCGCAGCGCTCGCATGAGGTGACTCTGCGGCTCCCGTACGCAGTACTCAGAGCCTGCCGCTCGGCCCAACGATAAGAAGGCCCGTGCCCGGGTTAGGGAGTTCGTCCCCAGGATGCCCCGGTTCACCCCTCCGGCAACGGTTCGACCGGTTTGGTGTAGTACTGCGAGAGATCGAGCGTCCCGCGGGTTTCCGCCTCCAGCAGTTGAATGCGCTTTTCCAGTTGCGACAGCTTGGCCTGCAAGGCGGGCACCTGTTGCTCGAGCCCCATTTCGCGCCGGGGACGGGGCACGCTGGGGTAGCCCAACTGCCGTTGCAGGGCGGCGAACATGTAGAGCGGGTCCTTCCCCAGATTGGCCTTCGCAATTCTCCCCTCCCGGGGGCCAAACAGAACCGGGTGGGGGCTGGTCCAGGTGGGGTCTCCCAGCATGCGGCGTCGGTCTTCGGCGAACTGCTGAGACGACCGGTAAATCAATTCCCCAAAGTCGGTCGCACCCAACTGCAGCCGGGCCCGCAAAATCCACTCGCCCCAGGGAGTTCCCGCGAAATGCGGATCGGCGGCCATCGCCGCCATCCCCCGGTCATACCCCAGCCGATTCCGACTGATCGACTCGAACTGGTAGACGAACAACCCGGCCGGGGTGGCCCCCTGCGCCTTGTAACCCGCCTCGTGCTGCAAGATCTCCAGGGCGGTCAACTGGTCGAACTTCGAGCGATCCTCCTCGGCCCGCTGGAAGACAAAGGTCTGGAACGCCGTGAAATAGTGCGGCAACCGCGACATTCCCTGGCTCAGGCGGCCGTGCATCCCCACTTCGCCCCGCAGGAACTCGATGACGGTGGGGAGCCGGGTGGTCGACAAGATCTCCTCGTGAATCGTCGACAAGACCTCCTGGGCCGGCAGGTTCTCGAGCAATCGTTCCCGAAACACCCGAAAGAAATACATCTGCTCGATGTACTCTTCGCGGTCCAGCAAGGCCTGCGGAGTGGTTTTTTGGTCCGACGTCATGGAGCGGCCGCCTCGATCTGGATCAGTTTCTGCCGTTCCCGGGCGGCCTCCTTCATCTGCCCCGCCTCCTCCAGAAATTTCACCAGGTCCCGCCGCAGGGGAACCAGCGCAGGGGCCAACTCCAACCCCTGTCGGGCCGCCTCAATCGCGGTCGGCAAATCCTGAAACACCGCCGCCATCAGTGCATAGCGGGCATACACCTCGGCATTCCAGGGATTCACCTCGATCGCCCGCTGGAGATACTTCAGTCCGTTCGCGAAGTCGCCGGTGCGATAACAGGCAATCCCCAGCATCTTCAGGGTCTCTTCATCCCGCGGAGCATAGGGCAGCGCCTTCTCAAACCACTCGCGCGACTCGGCGTCCCGCCCGGCAAGGTAGTGCACCGCTCCCAAAGCCTGCAGCACGCGATGATCGGCCGGCTGCGCGGCGTGGGCCCGCTTCAGCAGCTCGACGGTCCCCAGCAGTTTGCGGGGATCCTGCGCGATGAAGGTATAGGCCTCTTCGGCGGCGGCCAAACCCTGGGCCCGCAGCGACTCCCAGGTTTCCAGCCCCTCCCCCATCCGCGCGAAAAACACCAGGGGAGACTCATCGGGCCGATCACTGGGGGGCGGCCCGGGGCGACGGCGGATCCGATGATCGGTCTGCGACGTATGGGCAATGTCGCCCGCGGCCCGCCGAGGCATGTGACACTGCACGCAAGAACCCCCAAACGGCTCGGCCAACTGTTCCGACCGCGGGGCCGTACAGCCCTCCGAGCCGTGGCACTCGGCACACCGCCGGTTGAAAAACGCCTCCCTCTCGCCCGCTTCGGGCAAGCCATGCGGGTCATGGCAACTGATGCAACTGAACTTCCCCTCACTCGATTGAAAACAGCGGCTGGAATACATCTCCTGCACGTGACTGACCGCCTTGTCGGGCGTCCCGTCCTGGGTGTCGTCGGGATGGACCAGGGCGGTCAGCACCTCATCCAAACCCTGCCCGGGACGAAAGTCGAACACGCTGCGTCCATACCGGGGAACACGCCGCGCCAGCAGATGACACTGAAAGCAGACACTGTCACGCTTCCAGGGCTCGAGCTTGACCGGATTGACAATCTTCAGGTCCGTCCCGGGGGCCGGCTTGATTCCCCCCTCGAACATCTCGATGTGGGCTCGGCCGGGACCATGGCAGCGCTCACAACCGATGCCAAACTCCAGAAAGTGGGGAGCGCGATACACATCAGGTGTATCGGGATCCGCAACCTGCATCCGCCCGGCATGACACGAAAGACAGTC
>JBKCTR010000564.1:0-2444 GCA_046318755.1 Planctomycetaceae bacterium | reverse complement strand
AAGCTATTTGGCTGCCCATCGGGGCGGGGGGTTTTGGTTGAATGCCCAGCGGAGCGGACACAGAGGTCCGCCCCCCCGCCACCCTTTTTCTGGGCCCTGGCGCAAGGTGTGCTCGGATGGACGACCAGCGGACGGGGGATGAGCCGATCCAGATTTTGTCTCTGCCCAGCGGGACGGGGATTCTCGGATGAATGCCCACTGGAGCGGACACAGAGGTCCGCCCCCCCGCGACGCTGGTTTTGGGCCCTTGTGATGCGATGTTCGGATGGGCGCGGATTGGATTTTTGGGCCGAGCGGTTTGGCGGCCCATCGGGGCGAGATTTTCGGATGAGTGCCCAGTGGGCGGACACGGAGGTCCGCGCTCCCGCGGTGATGGCGGAATGAACTTTGTTTCAGAATCGGTCCAGTCGGTCAGATGCCGTACAAAGTTCCCAGCTTGTGCTGCAGGTGCCGAATGAGGGGGCGGTGCGACAGGGGCTCGCCCGTCACCCGCTCCACCAATTTGAGGGCCGGGTAGCGCCGTCCCTCCCGGTGTACCTTGGTCGTCAACCACTGATGCAGTGGCTGGAATTCGCCCCGGGCGAATTGGCTCGACAGATCCCCCAGATCCCGATGGGCCGCCTCAAACAACTGCGACGCCACCATGTTCCCCAGGCTGTAGGTGGGGAAGTACCCCACCAGCCCGGCACTCCAGTGAATGTCCTGCAGGCAGCCGTCGCTGTCGTGTGCCGGCTGGATCCCCAGGTCCTTCTGTGACAGCTCGTTCCACAAACCGGGGACATCCGCCGGGGCCAGATCGCCGGCGATCAGCGGCCGCTCCATGTCGAACCGCAACAGAATGTGCAGGTTGTACGTCGCCTCGTCGGCCTCCACCCGGATGAACGACGGCTGCACGTCGTTGATCGCGAAGTAGAACTCGTCGAGCGGGGTCTGCCCCAGCGCCTCGGGAAAGGTCTGCTGGGCGCGGGGATACAGCCAGTTCCAGAAAGCCCGGCTGCGGCCGACCAGGTTTTCCCACATCCGTGATTGCGACTCGTGAATCGCCAGCGAGCAGGCGCGGCCTACGGGCGAACCCCACAGCGCCGGGTCGAGCCCCTGCTCGTACATGCCGTGCCCCGCTTCATGCAGGGTGCCGAAGAATGCGCCGGGGAAGTGATGCTCGTTGTACCGCGTGGTCAGCCGGCAGTCTCCCGGACCAAACCCGCTGCAGAACGGATGATGGGCCACATCAAGCCGGCCTTGCTGGAAGTTGAAGCCAATCGCCTCGGCGGCCGCCAGCGAGAACTGCTGCTGGGCCGGGATGGGATACCGCCGGGTCAGAATCTCCCGCCGGGGAAACCGGCCCGATTCTTTGACCTTGGCGATCAACGGCACGAGGTCGGCCTTGAGGGCGTCGAACAGGGTGGTGACATCGGCTGCAGTCATGCCGGGCTCGTATTCCTCAAGCAGGGCGTCGTAGGGAACTCCTCGTCCATAGCCGATGGCTTGGGCGACCTCGCGTTTCAGCCTGGTCACCTTGTCGAGCCAGGGGAGAAACTGGGCGAAGTCGCGCTGCTTGCGGGCGGTCACCCAGGCCTGTTGCGACAGCGAGGTGGTTTTCGAGAGTTCCTCGACCAGGCTCTTGGGAAGCCGGGTGGCCCGGTCATAATCGCGGCGGATCTCGCGGAGGTTGGCCGCCATCACCGAGTCGGGTTCGACATCGCGGGCCGCTTCCAACTGCTGCAGCAGTTCCCCCACGCGGGGGGAGGTGGCTTTCTCGTGCGCGAGGCCCGCCAGCAGGGCCAATTGGTTCGAGCGATGCTCGGCTCCCCCCACGGGCATGTAGGTCTGTTCGTCCCAGCCCAGCACGGCTCCGCATGATTCGAGCAGCGCCGCCTCGCGGGTCTCGGACAACAGTTGCGAATAGGCCTGCGACGTGGAGTGCGACATGACGGGATCCGGAGAGATCGGGAGGAGCAAAACAGGTGCCGAATTGTAGTCGCTGGGGGTGGTTTTCGCTCGTTCCCACCCCCCGCTATAGTGAACTGAAGGGGGCGAATTCCGCAGCCGGTTCTGGCTGCCGCCGGAGTTGATCCCCAGGCTGTCCGACCCGGTTCCGAACTTCCCTTTCCGCAGAGCGACGATGTCCGATTTCGACGACGATCAGCGCGGTGCTGCCGCCGCATCCCGCGATCCCGATCAGGCCGCCCGCGACTGGCTGGCGAATGTCTACCAGGGGGACTCGATTCGCCAGTTGAGCGTGCGGTCGGTCTTCACCGGAATGCTGATCGGCGGAGTGATGTCGATCTCGAATCTGTATGTGGGGCTGAAGACCGGCTGGGGGCTGACGGTCACCGTCACCTCGTGCATCATCGCGCTCGCCCTCTTCCAGTTCCTCGAAGCGATCGACCCGCCGTGGCGGAATGACCACTTCACCATTCTCGAGAACTACACCATGTCGAGCG
>JBKCTR010000563.1:0-3015 GCA_046318755.1 Planctomycetaceae bacterium | reverse complement strand
AGTACACGCAGGCCGACATCGATGCGAATGGCCGGGTGACGGCGTCGACAAAATTCCGCGGAGTGAAATCGCTGCACGACATGTCTCCGAAGCCGGGCGACCGAATCTGCCCCGTCACGCGGACGAAGGCCAATCCGAAGTTCACCTGGATCGTGGATGGGCAGCCGTACCAGTTCTGTTGTCCCCCCTGTGTGGACGAGTTTGTCAAGACCGCCAAGCAGTCTCCGGACGAGATTGAGCCGGCGGATCGTTACGTCAAGACTCCGTGATGGCGGGGCCTGGTCCTGCTGTTGGGTGGGGTCTCGCCTGTTCCTGAAGTGTTGGATTCCTGTTTTCTGGAGAGAGTTCGCATGCATGCTGTGTCTCGGGTGATGACTTGTCTGTCTGGTCTGGTCTTGGTGGGGCTGGTGTCGGGTTGTGGAGCACCCCCGGCTCCCGCACCAGCGAAGGGAACGGCCCAGGCCCCCGCGGCTGCCGCCGCACCGGCGAACGACGCCGCCGCCGAAATCGCCGAGGCGATCGGCAAGCTGAGTGCCGAGGACCAGGTGTTGGCCAAGGCGCAGGGATTTTGTGCCGTGAGCGAGGAGCCACTGGGATCGATGGGGCCTCCGGTCAAGCTGGTGCTCAATGACCAGCCGGTGTTTGTGTGCTGCGAGGGGTGCAACAACCGCGCGAATTCGAACCCGGACGCCACCGTGGCGAAGGCGGAGAAGCTGAAGGAGCGGGTGAAGTCGCAGACGAAGTAGCGGCCGCCCGAGGAGGGTGTGGGGATGTCCCAACCAGACGCCGGCCGACTGGTGACGAACACCAGTCGGCCGCGTGGGAGAGCAGCACGCGATTGGCCGACCTTCTGGCTGTGGGGCGATCGGAGGAACTGATTTCCGGAGTGGCGAGTGTCTGTCGGAGCCGCTCGGCCCGATCGGTTCGTGACCGATTCAGGAATGACTGGGGAAAGGAGAGGGGGATGCGGCGGTCCTTGCGAGAGAGATTCACGCGGCAGAGATTCACGCTGGGGTGGCTCTTGGTGTTGGCCACGGTCGGGGGGGGGCTGGGCGGGGCCGTCTGCGTGACGGCCCACGAAGGGCATCAGCCGCTACCGACCCGGGGGGTCGAGGTGGATCTGAAAAACGGGCGGGTGTTGTTGAGCGCGGCCGCCCGACGGGTGTTGGATGTGCGAACGGTCGAGGTGCGCTCGGGGGGTCATGAACGGGGAGTGCGGGCCTATTCGACGATCGTGGCCCCCTGGACAGCCCATGCGTTTGTGGCGTCGCGTCTGTCGGGCAAGGTGGTGGCTCTGCCTGTCCGCCCTGGCGATGTGGTGACCCGTGGACAGGTGCTGGCGGAGATCGACAGTCTCGATCTGCAGACGCTGCAGCGAGATCTGCAGCAGGTGCAGACCGAGTTGTCTCTGTCGCGCGAGTTGGTCGACGCCTTGGCCCCCGCAGCCCGGGCGGGGGCCGTGGCGGGTCAGAAGCTGGCCGAGGCCCAGAATGCCCTGCGACAGAACGAGGATGCCTTGCTGGTGTTGCGGGCCAAGGGGGCGGGACTGCGGGTCGAGTCGCAATTGCTGGAGGCCGCGGACGGTGTCGAACGCCCCGCTCCCCGCCTGCGGCTGACCGCACCAATCGCGGGAACCATTGTGCACGCCGACATTGCCTTGGGACAGTTTGTCGAGCCAACCGAACACCTGTTTGAGATTGTCGATACCTCGCGGGTGTGGGCCCGCATGGAGGTGGTCGAGTCGGACCTGCCGCGGCTGGCGGAGGGGCAGGAGGTGCGGCTGGACTTTCCAGCGGCGGGGGGCGCGGTCGAGGCCCGGATTGACAGATTGGGCTCGATGCTGGATCCGCAGACGCAGCAGGCCCTGGCTTGGGCGACGCTCGACAATGCTGGTCGTGCCCCGCCCCTGCTGCCCGGGATGAAGGGGCGGGCCCTGCTGCAAACCAACTCGGACCGGGAGGGGTTGCTGGTTCCGGAAGCGGCGGTGTTCAGCGATGGGGCCGAACGCTTCCTGCTGGTCGAGATCGCCCGCACCAAGCAGGGTTCGGAATATCGACGACGGCCGGTGGTGATCGATGGCGTCTTCCGGGGGTTGGCCCAGGTGGTGGGGGGGAATCTGTTCCCGGGAGACCGGGTGGTGACCCAGGGAGGGCACGAGTTGGCGGGGCTGTTCTTTCAGGGAATTCTGCGGGTCAGTCCGCAGACTGCCCGCACCATTGGATTGAGAGTGGACGAGGCGGGGCCGCAGGTGGTCGAGTCGGTCCTGACCCTGGAGGGGCGGGTGGAGATTCCCCCGCAGCAACGGACGCTGGCGTCGTCTCCGCTGGCGGGGAGCCTGCGGGTGATTCAGGTCGACCGGGGCCAGACCGTGGCGGCCGGTGAGGTGGTGGCCGAGGTCGACAGCCTGGAGTTCCAGGATCTGCAGCTTGAGCTGTTGCGGGCCCATCTCGATCGGGAATTGTGGCAGGAGACCTGGCGCCGACTGAATGAAACCCGCGACTCGGTGCCGCGTCGGACCTTGCTGGAATTGCAGAGCCGGGGGGAACGCCTCGCGACCAGCGTCGCGAACCTGCGGCAGAACCTGGGAACCCTGGGGCTGACCCGTGACCAGATCACCGGAATCGTGGAGCGGCGGGAGGTGCTCGAGTCGTTGCCGGTGCGGGCTCCCATCGCGGGGCTCTTGGCCGATTTCGACCGGGTGCTGGGTCAGATCGTGCGGGCGGATGAGCCGTTGTTCGAGATCCACGATGTCTCGCAGGCCCGGGTGCAGGTGCCGATTCCCGTGCGGGAGTCTTCCCAGGTGCAGGTGGGGCAGGGGGTGCGGATCCGGCTGGTGGCGTATCCCGGGCAGGTCATTGAGGGACGGGTCGAACGCCTGGGGCCGGTGGTGGGGCCGAGCAGCCGGTCTCAGACCGCGTGGGTCGACTTCGACCGGCCTTTGGCGATCCGGCTGCAGCACAACCTGTTGGCCCGGCTGACGGTGAGCGCCGGCCGGCCGGCCCCCGTGCTGGCGGT
>JBKCTR010000562.1:0-10735 GCA_046318755.1 Planctomycetaceae bacterium | reverse complement strand
GTGGTCCTGCTTGAAGTGCCGTTGTTGGGGTTCGGCGAATTCAGAGCCTGGTCAGCCGGGCCCTGTCAGAAGAGACACGCGGAGTGCACCTGGGCAGCCGCGCGGGGTGGGGAACGTAGCGTCGTGGCGGCACGGTGGTCTCGGGTCGGTACCACGATCGGTCCACTCTTCTGGTTCAACACCGTACCCCGCCGGAGGTTTCGAGCCGGAACTTCCCATCGGCCCCCAAGTCGCAACATCGAATCGGGCAGAACACGGGGATCGGGCGGAAGCCGGGGGAGGATTGGGTGTCGAGCGATTGGCCGGTCTGCGGAGGAGTCAGCACCCACCGTAGGCCGCCCCAGGGCCTTGAAGGCGCGAACAACAGCCTCACCGCCCGATCCACCTCGACGGGCGGAAGGGGCCTGGAGGGGAAGATGCCCCCCGGAAAGGATCAGATGTCGTAATACATCGCGAATTCGAACGGATGCGGACGTTGCCGCAGTGCGTCGACCTCATGCTCGGTCTTGTACCAGATCCAGGTGTCGATCACGTCTTCGGTAAAGACGTCTCCGCGCAGCAGGAAGTCGTGATCGCGGCGGAGCGCGTCGAGGGCCGCTTCGAGGGAACTGGCCGGGCGGGGATGCACGGCCAACTCCTCGGGCAGCAGGTCATACATATCTTTGTCGAGGGGCTGGCCCGGCGAAATGCGATTCTGAATGCCATCCAAGGCGGCCATCAGAATCGCCGCGAACGCGAGGTAGCCATTGGCGGCGGAATCGGGGAGGCGGAATTCGAACCGCTTGCTCTCGGCTCCCGGGGTGTAGACCGGAATGCGGATGGCCGCCGAGCGGTTGCGGCTGCTGAATGTGAGGCTGATGGGGGCTTCAAACCCGGGAATGAGCCGCTTGTAGCTGTTGGTCGTCGGGCAACAGAAGGCCATGAGGGCCGGGGCGTGCTTCAGCACTCCGCCGATGGCGTGCAGGGCCAGCGGAGACAACCCGGCATAGCCCGACCCGGCGAAGAGATTGTCTCCCTTCTTCCACAACGAGAGGGAGACATGCAGCCCCGAACCATTGTCGTTCCAGAGAGGTTTGGGCATGAAGGTGGCCGTTTTGCCATGCTTGGCCGCCACATTCCGGACGACGTATTTGTACAGGCAAAGGTTGTCGGCCATCCGCAGCAGCGGCTGGTACTTCATATCGACTTCGCACTGCCCCCCCGAGGCGATTTCGTGATGTTGAGACTCGACCTCAATGCCACATTCCTCGAGGGTGAGCATGATGTCGGTGCGCAGCGGCTGGAGGGTGTCGGCGGGGGGCATGGGAAAGTACCCCTCTTTATGGCGGATGCGGTAGCCGGCATTTCCCGACGCATTGCCCCGACCCCGGTTCCACTCTCCCTCGATGCTGTCGACGTGGTAATAGCTTTCGTGTTCGTTCTGGTCGAACCGGACGTCATCGAAGACGAAAAACTCGGCCTCGGCCCCCACTTGGGCGGTATCGGCCAACCCGGTCTGCTTCATGTACGCCTCGGCCTTCCGGGCGACGTTGCGGGGATCCTTGGCGTAATCGGCCCGGGTCACCGGATCCTGAATATTGCAGGTCAGGGCCAGGGTCTGCGGCATGAACGGGTCGATGATGGCGGTGTCGGCCTGCGGCACCACCAGCATGTCACTCTCGTTAATCGCCTTCCAGCCGCGAATCGACGAGCCATTGAAGCCCAGACCATCGTCGAACGACTTCTCGGTGAGCGCCTGGACGGGAATGGTGAAATGCTTCTGAGTCCCGGGGAAGTCCATAAACCGCAGATCAATGGCCTTGATCTCGCGTTCACGACACAAGGCAAGTACTTTGGCGGGAGTCATCGGGTACTCATGCTGACCAGGCGAACCGGCCCCGGTGGAAGGGGGCTCCTCGACGGAAGTCGCGGCTCACAACCCAAGGTGAAGACACGTCCTGTACGTAAATCCACATCCCGAAAGTCGGTGATGTGGGCTCCTCCTGTTGCTGCATCTTACTGCACTGCAGCGAAAACCGCGCCGCAGTGCGGAAAAAGTCGTCAACCCCCTTTTGATTGCTGAAAAATGCCGCGTTTCGTTGTGTTGCAGCATGATTGGCCTCACTTGCACTGGGATCTGATGCTCGAAAATGGGGCGAGCCTGCGTACTTGGCGGCTGTCGGAGGCACCGCACCCCAGGCACCCCATCGCGCTGGTGCGGCTACCTCCCCACCGGTCGATTTATCTCGATTACGAAGGGCCCGTCTCGGGAGACCGCGGGACGGTGCGGCGGGTGCTGGCGGGCACCTATCGCCCGGTCCCCGCCCCGCCGGGAGAGGCTTGGTTCGAGTTCGATCTGGGGGAGGAACGCTGGCTGGGTCAGATTCGTGGTCCCGCAGCGGAACCAGAAGGAGAGCCTGGCCGGGAACCCCCGGGCCAGCTCATCTGGCGACACTCTTCCGAACCCGAGGGGGACTCGCCCGCCGTGGCCTCACTCGGTAGAGTCAGGCCGGGAGTTTCTGGGCCAAGTCCCCAGCCCCTTTCTCTGCCCCAAGCTGAATCCGCAGCCAGCTTTCCTCCCCTTCAAGAGCCCGTGCAACCGACTCTTCCTGCCGATCGTCGCTCGATTCCTGGCACCCGCATTGAGATTGTCCGCGACAGTGTCCCCCGGGGCCGGGCGCGGGTGGCGGTGTTCGATTTTGACGGGACCCTCTCGTTGATCCGGGAGGGTTGGCCCGAAGTGATGATCCCCCTGATGGTCGAGCATCTGGCCCGGGCACCCCGGGCCGAGCCGCGCGATCAATTGCGGCAACGGGTCGAAGAATTCGTGATGCGTCTCAATGGCAAACAGACCATCTACCAGATGATTCAACTGGCCGAGGAGATTCGAGCGCGCGGGGGAGAACCGCTCGATCCGCTGGCCTACAAGCACGAGTACCACGAGCGTCTGCTGCAGCGCATCGAGGGGCGCACGCGAGGGTTGCGGGACGGGACGCTGCAGGCCGAGGGGCTGACCGTTCCCGGTTCTCTGGAGCTGTTACGGGCGCTGGAGCGGCGGGGGCTCGAATTGTGGCTGGCGAGTGGAACCGACCTGGTCTACGTGAAGCAGGAACTGGAGGCGCTGGGTCTGCATCCATTTTTTGGCGACCGGGTGCACGGGGCGATTGACGATTACCGGAATTTCTCGAAGAAGATGATCATCGACCGGCTGATGACCGAACGGAAACTGCAGCCGGGCGAACTGTTGGGGTTTGGTGACGGATTTGTGGAGATTCAAGAGGTGAGCCGGGTGGGGGGGGTTGCGGTGGGGGTGGCCAGTGACGAAACCCACCGGGTGGGGATCAACGAGTGGAAACGGCATCGGCTGATCGAAGCGGGGGCCGAGTTGATCGTGCCCGACTACCGCGATCTGACCCCGTTGCTGGACTATCTGGGGCTGGGGCGGGCCCAGGCATCGTGAGGCACGCCAACACAGCGCGCTCGACCCGGTTCCGTTCGCCGATTCGCGATCTCTGAGAGACCAGATTCCGGGCCCTTGGCACTTCGCAGATTGGTGCCACGGCGTCGACCCGCCTCGATGCGTGGATTTCCTTCAGTCGCACGACCTCGGTCGAGACGACTAAGATTCCGTCTGCTCATCGTCTCGCCCCACCTGCTTTGTTGTGATGCCTCTATGCGGCCCCATCTCCACGGATCCAGCCACGGCAACCGGCCCGAGGTTCCCAAGGCCCCCATCACCCGGGAGAATCTGCGGGAACTTTGGCAGTTCTTTGGCTATCTCGATGCGTATCGCTGGGGCTTTGCGCTCGCCTGGTCGTGCCTGCTGATCAATGCCCTCTGTGGGCTGGCCATTCCGTGGGTGGGAGGGCGGATGGTCGACACCGCCCAGCGCGGGCTGGAGTCGGGCGCGGCCGGGGCCGGGAGTTTGGCACCCCTGGCCTGGATCCTGGCGGGTGTGGTGGTGGTCCGCATTCTCTTCGGGGCGTTGCAGATTGTCTGGAGCGGAAAACTGGGGGAACTGGCGATGTGCGACCTCCGTCGGGATACCTACTCGCGGTTGATCCAGCTTCCCATGGGATTTTTCGCCCAGCGGCGGGTCGGGGAACTGACCAGCCGCATTTCGGGCGACCTGTCGCAGATCCAAGTGACGCTCGTCTCGTCGATTCCCCAATTTCTGGCGCTGTTCGTGACCCTGGTCGGATCGGTGGTGCTGCTGGCGATCACGTCACCCCGGCTGACGGCGTTCGTGGTCGTGCTGGTCCCGGTGGCCGTCGTCACGGCGCGGCTGTTCGGCCAAAAGGCCCGGGCCCTGGCGCGGGAATCCCAGGACCGCCTGGCGGAAACCAACGTGGTGGTTGAGGAATCGCTACAGGGGATCGGGACGGTGAAAGCGTTCGCCCGGGAAGACTACGAGATCACGCGGTACTCGCAAGGCCTCGACCTGGTGCTGAAGGCGGTTGTCCGGGGGGTTCGCCACCAGGCGTTGTTCTCGTCTGTCATGTCGCTGTTTTTCCTGGGAATTATGGGCAGCGTGATGGTGTACGGCTGCCAGTTGATCCAAACGGGCGCACTGACAGTGGGGCAGATGTCTCAATTTCTGCTGTACTCGTTGTCGGTATCGACGTCGGCCGGTTCCTTGGCACGGCTGTACAACGAGCTGCAGCGGATGCTGGGGGCCACGCAGCGGGTGCGGGAACTGTTGCGTGAACCGACCGAGCCCGATCCTCTGCTGGTCGGCGATGGGCGCCAGTCGATCGTGCCGTCGGCGGAATCCCGGACGGCAACCGCTCTTCCGCGGATCCGGGGAGAGGTCGAGTTTCGCGAGGTGGAATTCGCCTACCCCGCACGGGCCGAGGTGCAGGTGTTGCGTCGGCTGTCGCTCGAGGCGCATGCCGGTCAACGGATTGCCCTGGTCGGTCCCAGTGGCGCCGGCAAATCGACCGTGGTCTCGCTGTTGATGCGTTTCTACGAACCGCAGGCGGGGCAGATCCTGATCGACGGTCGGGATGTGCGCGAGTATCCCCTGCGGAGGCTGCGGTCGCAGATGGCGATCGTGCCCCAGGATGTGCTGCTGTTTGGGGGGACCATCGCCGAAAACATCGCCTACGGCCGACCGGGGGCCACCCACACCGAGATCGAGGAAGCCGCCCGCAAGGCGAATGCGCACGACTTTATCGTGGGCTTTCCCGAGGGGTACCAGACCGTGGTGGGGGAGCGGGGAGTGAAACTGTCGGGGGGGCAGCGGCAGCGGGTGGCCATCGCCCGGGCCATTCTGCGCGACCCGGCCATCCTGATTCTGGACGAGGCGACCAGTTCGCTCGATTCCGAGAGCGAGCACCTCGTGCAGCAGGCCCTCGAAACCCTCATGGAGGGGCGGACCTCGCTCATCATCGCGCATCGTCTGGCGACGGTTCGGCGGGCCGATTGCATCTATGTGATCCGCGACGGTGAGGTGGTTGAGGCAGGGACTCATGACGAGTTGCTGCAGCAGCCCGAGGGGCTGTACCGGACCCTGTCGGAACTTCAATTCGCCCACGAACTCGCCGAAACTCCCCCGTCGCGCTGACCCGGCCCCGGCCTCCGAAGTCCGCGGTGGCCTCCCGAGGGCCTGTGAGTGCGGCGAGCATTCCGAAGCCAACGGGTTGCCTTCCAGCCCGTTGGTCTGAGGTCGCAGTCTGGGCGATGCGGCGAGGACCTTTACTTTTCGCACGGTTGCTGTTCGGGGAAGACCGCCGGGACGACCATTCGACACATCCGATCTCAGGACTCCAGCATGGGTATTCGGCAGGACCAGCGACGTGGGAACGGCGGGATTCTGGGACTCGGGTCGACGCCCGACGGCAGGCGGGAACCAACGGCCGAGCGGCTGCAGGCTCCAGCACATCCGAACGGTGCCGAATCGACGCGGGCCCGCCGGCGGTTGTCGGTGGCGATTTGCTCTCGGTTGTGGCGGCTGGTGAACTGTTTGGGCACTGGCCTCGCGTCAATCGGCTGCCTGAGGACCAGTCTGTTGTGTGCTGGTCTGTTGTGGCCCAGCCTGCCCCTCGCCGCCCAGGACGCCCGGGTGGATGGGCATGCCGACTTCGTTCCAGAACCGGTGGCGGTGCGCCGCTGCGGCCCGGGGTGGTGCTATCCGCAAGATGGCTGGCTGGTCGTGCATATCGAGGGACGGCCCTATGACCGGGGTTGGCAGCACGGGCAACTGCTGGCCCACCAGATCGCCACCTATGTCTCGGTGATGGCCGAAGTGCGCAGCCACAAAGACCCCCAAACCGCCTGGAACGACACCCGCCGCCTGGTCGACGCCCTGTTCCTGCGCCGCTACGCCGCGGAAGATCTCGAGGAGATGCAGGGAATTGCCGATGGAGCGGCGGCCGCCGGGGCCCGCTCTGGTGACCGGCGGATCGACCTGCTCGACATCGCGGTCATCAACGCCGGGGGGGAACTTGCCTTCCTGGACGACAGCCTGCGGGCCACCCCCCGGGGCCTCGAAACCCAGCGGTTCGAACGGCCGCAATATTCCGTCCCCCGCCCCAGGCCCAGCGAACACTGCAGCGCGTTTGTGGCGACGGGTCCCGCCACCGCCGATGGCCGTCCCGTGCTGGGGCACATCACCATGTCGAGCCTCAATGAGGTACGGCACTTCAATGTCTGGCTCGACATTCAACCCGAGTCGGGGCACCGCCTGGTCTTCCAGACCTCCCCCGGGGGAATTCAGAGTGGGCTCGACTACTACCTCAACTCGGCGGGGCTGGTGATCGCCGAGACCACCATCACCCAGACCCACTTCGATCCGCAGGGGCAGGCCCTGGCCTCGCGCATTCGCCAGGCGGTCCAATACGCCTCCTCCATCGACCGGGCGGTCGAGCTGCTGGCCGACCGCAGCAATGGGCTGTACACGAATCAATGGCTGCTGGCGGATATCAATACCAACGAAATTGCGATGTTTGAACTGGGAACCAGGAATTCCCGCCTGTGGCGCAGCAGCCGCGAGGAGTGGCTGGGTGGGACCCGGGGATTTTATTGGGGATGCAACACCCCCCGCTCGGCCGAGGTGCTGCGGGAAACCACTCCCGACCTGCGGGGCAAGCCCGCCAACCTGGTGGTCCATCCGCGGACCCGCGACGGGGCCTGGGTGCGGTTGTTCGAACGCCACCGGGGAAAGATTGGCGAAGCGTTCGGCTTCGAGGCCTTCACCACCCCGCCGATCGCCGCCTTTCCCTCATGCGACGCCAAATTCACCACCGCCGATTTGGCCCGCAAGCTGCAGAGTTGGGGGCTGTTTGGCCCACCTCTGGGCCGTACCTGGGACCCGGCCCCCCAAGACCGACACGCGTATCCCGCCATATTGCCCCTGATCAGCAACGATTGGACGCTGCTCAAGGTCGATCGTCCCCCCGAGCTGGAACCGAATTCCCCAAGGCCGACGGTCCGGGGGCTCGAAAACTGGGAGGCGGCCTCGGAACCCTCCCGGGTTCCCTTCGACTTCGACCATCCTCCCGCGTGGCACGGCACCTTGTTGCCCAAGGGTGAGGCGGACACATGGCTGGCCGCCGCCTTCAGCGAGTTCGAAAAGGTGGTTTCGTTCGAGTTGGGTTTGCAGGCCGAAGCGGGGGATCAACCCCTGCGCGGCTCGGAACGCGACCTGCTCGACCTCGCGTTGTTTCAGCATGTGGCCTCGTGGCGGGCCGCCGTCCACCGCCATGGAAGCGAAGTCTCCCTGCGCGACACGCGCGCCGACACCGCCCGTCACGATTGGTACGACATCGCCACAGGTCAGGGAGTCTGGCTGCTGCACCGGCTACGTGAGCGGATTGGTCTGCCCCGATTGCGTAAGGTCCTCGACCAGTTTGGAACAGGGCGGGCGGGAGCCGCGGTTTCCGTCGCCGAGTTCATCAACCACCTGCGGGTTGAGCTGGGAGCCGAGACCGCCGACTGGTTCGAAACCTGTCTCTCGCGCGACGCGCTGGGGGAAGAGGCCAACCGCGAGGAATTTGTCCATCCGTGGACGATCTTCAGCTTTGAAGAGCAGCCCGAGCGCTCGTTGATTGTCTACGGCACACGGCGTGATCAGGCGGCCCAGCAGGAGGCGGCGGCATTGCTGCAGCGGGAAATTGGCCGCCGGTTTTCGAACGCCACCCTGAAGATCAAGGCCGACCATGAGGTGACCGAAGACGAACTGCGATCGCATCATCTGTTGCTGATTGGGCGGCCCGCCAGCAACAGCCAGACGGCCGCCGTGGCAGACCGGCTGCCAGTGCGGTGGGGCGAAAATTCGTTCCGGGTACGGGGCGAGACGTGGATCGATCCCGCGGCGGCCGTGATCTGCGCGGGGACCAATCCGCGGAATGAGCGTTTCAGCGTGGTGGTGTTCGCGGGGTTGGGAGCCGAGGCAACCTGGCATCTCGTACAGCATTTCGATGCCCAGGACGATCCCCCTCCACAGGTGTTGCTGGGACCGGCCCAAGGCCCATTTCGGAAATTTCGGTTAGTGGGTGGGTGGCCCGAGGAAGGCCCCCCCGAGGAAGGCCCCGAGGCACGCCCCGTACGGTAGGTGCCGCGAGGGACGTTGACGGGGAGAGTTGGCCCGACAACGGTGCGCAAGGGGGGTGCCGGCGGGCAGGGAAGTGCCAGTTCACCCACGGCAGGCAAAACTCCCTCAGGGCGCAGCCGAGGAAGGCCGAGTTTCCTGCGGTCGCGCAGGGTGGGAACCCGAAACGCGGAAACGGCCCATTGTGTCCCCCCGCCTTCGAGGACCGGTCGAGGCGATTGAGATCGGGAAGGGAACCGGCGAGTTCTGCGTGTTGGTGCCGCGGGGGGCGGTGAGGCGTCGCTGCTCAAACCAAGTGATCGGCTGCAACACGAGTCTTGGCTCCGTCTGGCACCGCCGACAGCAGAAACGAGGCGAATGGGGGCCTGGTGGCGACCTTGGCCGACTGGCCCTGGAGGGGCTCGGTGTTGCCCGCTCCCGATTCGGCTGTGGGGGGCGGAACAGGGCGAGAGTCAACACCTGCTGAGAAGACGCCGATCGGGTGAAAGCACTGCAGGTGGTTTGGGAGGGCTCCGGAGGGAAAACGGCCCAGACGAGGGGCGACGGTCGAATTTCGGGGTCTGGTTTTTTTGGCGGGAGGGATGGGACTGCGGCAAGCCGTCGTCCGAGGACGATCGAATTCGACATCGTGGCCAACGCGATGGATCGCCAACGAACGCTGAGGATCCATGCCAACACTTGTATAGCATTGATCGCCCGACAAATTGTGCACTCCAATCCACATGACCAATGGAATGAGACCCAGGTGGCGTTGGTGGGTAGTGATGTTGCGAAAGCCGGGTGGTATGGCCGACGCCGCTGGGACAAAAAACACGCTGGCCGACAATCACAATGTTCATGGTCTGGGCGAGCGCCTTCGGCATCCGATCTCTTTGTGATGAAGAATTTTGGCCAAGTCGACGGGCTGAAGTCGCCGATTAACCAACAGGAAAAGTTTTTTGGGCATCCTGAAGCCAACGAGAATGGGGTGACTGGCACTGCAATGAAGTCCCACTCACCCCGCCGAGCACATCGCCAAAAAAACTTTCCATCACTTTTCGAAAACTCGATTTTCCTGTTGCAAACTTTCCGGCGGCATGGTAAAAAATTTTTACCTAGATTGAAAGCAGTCTGGGTCGCGGTCCGAACCAAGTTGCCCGTCGGGGGCAAGTTCACTTTTTTGAGAGGGATGACAGATGACTTTGAAGAGAGCGTTTGCGGGCTTTGCGGCGTTGGTTGTGGGGCTGAGCTTTAGTCCGGCCTTCGCGGCGACCTTGCTGGTTGACAATTTTTCGAACCTGGGGCCGATTCCTACGTCCAACGCAACCAATACGTGGTCGTACAGCGCGCCCAGTGGTGTTCTGCGGAACGCGCGCGACTTGACCAAATCTGGACCGAGTAGCACGGCGGTCCAGTGGACCAGCCAACCCGTGGCCGGCATGTTGCAGTTGGTGACGACGACCCTCGGGTCGCCAACCCCGAACAACCTGACAATGCGGTATGACCAGAATGTCGGGAGCGCGACTGGCGTCTATTTCAATCCCCGTGTCGATGCTTCTGCATTCACAGGTGGCTGGCTGAACATTGCGACCCCCTCTGTGGCGGTTGGGGCCAACACCAGTGCCAAGGCGACCATTGAATGGGCGACTGACGTCCCTGGGACTCCTGGGGTCACAATCCAGTCCAGCGAACTGACTCTGACCGGGGGCCCCAGCAATGGCGGCTACGCGTTCAAAATCTCCAGTTTCGCGCAACCCATCGGTCGTATGGACCTGATCGCCTCAGTCACTGTCCGCCTGCAGAGCCTGGGTCTGGGGACCACTTTGGTCAATTCGATCTACTTTGCGAACGCCCCGATTCCCGAACCCGGCACTTTCGCTTTGGCTGGCCTGGGACTCGTGGGTCTCGTGATCGCCCGTCGCAGGAAGAGTGCCTGATTCTGATGGATTGAGTCTTGGCACGCAAAGATTCTGGGGCCAGTCGGTGCCGCCGACTGGCCTTTTCTGAGTTACCCGAGATCTTTCTCGGGTGCAAACTCACCAGCAGTCGGTTATTTTTCGCAAGTGCGCATAGTGTCAGCAGTTTTCTTTCCCCTGCTGACTGTGGTCCAAGTCTTGGTGCCCAATGCGGGCAAGTTCACTTTTTTGAGAGGGATGACAGATGACTTTGAAGAGAGCGTTTGCGGGCTTTGCGGCGTTGGTTGTGGGGCTGAGCTTCAGCCCGGCC
>JBKCTR010000561.1:0-6734 GCA_046318755.1 Planctomycetaceae bacterium | reverse complement strand
CGCCAGACCGCCTGCAGCCGGTCGAGCGTGGCGGCCCCCACAATCACCAGTCCCACGATGATCTGGCTGTAGTTCTGGTCGAGATCGAGCACCACGATGGCGTCGACAATCAGGCAGATGATGAGGGCCCCCAGCACGGCTCCCAGCGCGGTCCCCCGGCCTCCCGAGAGACTGGCGCCCCCCACGACGGCGGCGGCGATCACCTGCAGCTCATAACCGGCGCCGTCGCCCGAGGCGGCTGAGCCGTGGTAGCCAATGTTGACCATCGCGGCGATCCCCGCCAGCATCCCGGCCAGCGCATACGTCTGCACCTTCAGCCCGGGGACATTCAAACCCGCGTACCGGGCTGCGGTTTCATTTCCACCAATCGCCAAGAGCTTCCGCCCGGTGACGGTCTGTGACAAAAAGAACCAGCCCCACAGGGCGACGGCAATCAGGATCAGCAGGGGAATGGGATAGATGAATTCCCCCGGCCCGAGGGGGACCTTGCGGCTGATGAAGCCATCGACAAACGCCGGGTGGAATTCGCCAATCGACTGCGCCTTCGTGGTGACAAACGCCACACCCCGGAAGATGCTCATGGTGCCGAGGGTGATCAGAAACGGATGCAGCCCCAGCCCGATCACTCCCAGACCGTTGATGAGGCCGCAGATGAGACCGGTGACCAGGCAGACAGCGATGGTCGCCAACACCACCAGCCAGGGGGGCCACCCGGTGAGGGTGCCGGAGGGGCCGAGGGCGTGCAGCAGGGCCGCCCCGGCGAGCCCCGAGAGAACATAGATCCCCCCGACCGAGAGATCGATGCCTCCCGAGACAATGACCAACGTGGCCCCGATCGCCATGATGGCGAAGAACGAAGTGTTCTTGGCGAGGGTCAGCAGGCGGTCGACGTTGAGGAACTTGTTGCGGGTGAGGATGTACTGTTCACCCGTCTGGGGATCGCGGATCCGGCGTTCGACCGTTCCCCCGAGGGCCGCCAGCAGCCCTCCCAAAAGCAGGATGATCCCCAGCAGGCCGAGTTCATTGGCACCGGCGAGCCAGCGCGGGGCGTGGCGACGGGGGGGCGGGCCCCCGGAAGGAGTCACGGCAGAAGATGGGTCGGGGGGGGCAGGATTGGTCACGCCCAGATTCTCGCGACGGGGTTTTGGGGCCGTCAACGGTGGGGCCGGTTTGGGGTGGTGGGGGGTGGGAGGCGAGTGGCGGGTGATGGGGGCAGTTGGCCGTATGAACTGGCATTCAGCAGACAAATTTGGTGGACTGCTGGATCTGGAGTGTGTCCGACCATTCTTCTCGATCCTCAGGCGTCGGTCTGGTGTCCTTTCCGGTAGACGAGTCGTTCGCCGAGTCTGTGAGGGGTTGCGCGCTGCGCATCGCCCAGGAGGGCTCGGCTGCGCTGGGGGATCTGTTCGACCTGACAGCCCCCCGGGCCCTGCGGTTCGCCAGTACGCTGACCCGGAACGGGCACGATGCCGAGGATGCCGTGCAAGCCGCCCTGGTTCGCGTGGCTCTGCATCCCAAAGCGTTGGCGAAGGCCGATCATGCCTGGGCGTATCTGTTGCGCATCGTGCGCAACGAGGCGCTTAAGATCAACCAGAAGCAGAGAGAGCGGCCGCTGGAGCTGAAGTTCGACGAGGCGGATGACCCGGTGGCGCTCGATTTGGCCGACACGCGGCGGTTTGTGCGTGAGGCGGTGGCGTTGTTGCCGCCATCGCAGTCGGAAGTGATTGTGCTGAAGATCTGGGAGGGGCTGACGTTTGCCGAGATTGCCGAGGTGTTAGACGAATCGCCCAACACGGCGGCCAGCCGGTACCGCTACGCCCTGCAGAAATTGAGCCAGAGTTTGCAGCCGCTGTTGGAACCCCGCGACTGAGCATGGTCGCTGCCACGCCCCCCCGGGTGTGAGTTTTGCTGTGACGTCTGCTGTTCAGAAACCTCGAGTTGTGAAGTCCCGCGTTGTGTTGAGTTCACGCTGACCTGCCACGTTGTTTTGTCTGGGCCGACCGGTTGGTTGGCCCGACATCACCCCGCCCCTGAATTCTGCCCATGGAATCGAACAGACCCTTTTCGGACGCGTTGCCTGTGAGTGAGCCCCTGTCGGCAGCCGAGCGGCTGGCCGAAGAGCTGCTGCAGGCCCGTTCCGCCGATGTGCCGGTGGTTTCCCGCTCGTTCCGGCGGGATGTGCTGGGGGCCGCCACACGGGCCGAGGCGGCCCGGCAGTCGTTGAGGTGGCGCGTCGGGGGAATGTTGGTGGTCGGGGCGCTGGTGTGCGGCACCTTCGTGCGGATTGCCGTGCTGGAAGCCCGCCGGCTGCGGCAGGTGGACACTGGGGTCAACCAGTCGGGACCGGTGCAGAACTCGTATCCGCAATCGTCGTTTCCCGTCCTCCCCGATCCCGCCTCGCTGCCACCGCCGCAGGCTCCCGATTTCGTCTCACCCCCGGCGGAGGGGCCCATTCCCGATTCGGCGGCACCGGGAGAGGCGAACCCGTCGCGCGAGGCTCCCGGAAACCTGGTCGATCAGCCTGCGTCCGAGACTGCCCCGGCGAAGCCCCAGCCTCCCGCCACGCCCAATCCAGCGAAGTCGGAAGCGGTTCCCGACGAAGTCCCCCGGCCGGTCGATCCCCGACAGGGACCCATCCTGGGCCAGTTCGATACCGACACCGCCCCGCTCGAAGAAGCGTTCCGACAGCGGCGTGAGAAGCTGGCGCTGCTGACCCAACTGTCCCCGGCCCGATAGCCAGGCCCACCGGATGACGAACCTCGCCGAGTTGTTTCACGCGCGACAAACCCGGCGGGAGGCCGATCCGCAGTATGTGCCCGACCTGGTCGACGCCCTGCTGGGTGCGGCCCGGGCCGCGGGGGCCAGCGAGGTGCACCTCGTCCCCCAGGCGACGGGACTGAAAATCTTCTGGCGGATCGACGGGGTGCTGCAGCCAGTGACCGAACTGCCGGCAGCCCTCGCGCCGCGAGTGCTGGCCCGCCTGAAAGTGCTGGCCAAACTGCTGACCGACAATACAGATTTGCCCCAGGAGGGGCGCATTGGAGGGGGTGCCGGGGGAGAAGAAACCCGGCTCAGCACGTTTCCCACCCTGTTTGGTGAGAAGGGGGTCGCCCGCCTGCTGGTAGGAGCGGGAACGTACCAGCGGCTGCGCGAGCTGGGGTTGCCCGGCGACCTGACCCCCGCGCTCGACCGGTTGCTCGACCAGACCAGCGGTGTGCTGCTGGTGACGGGACCGGCCGGCAGCGGCAAAACCACCACGGCGTATGCGCTGTTGCGCGAACTGGCAGACAAATCGGCGGGGGGCCGCAGTCTGGTTACTTTGGAGGACCCCATTGAAGTGGTCGTTCCCGGTGTGGCGCAGTCGCAGGTGAACCCCACCGCCGGCTTCGACATGCCGACTGGTCTGCGGTCGCTGATGCGGCAGGATCCCGAGGTGATCTTCGTGGGTGAGATCCGCGATGCCGCGACCGCCGAGGTGATGCTGCAGGCGGCCCTCACCGGGCACCTGGTGCTGACGACGTTTCATGCGGCGAGTGCGGCGGGAGCGATCAACCGGCTGTCGGACATGGGGCTCGAGCCTTACCTGCTGCGGAGCACCGTGCAAGGAATTCTCAGCCAGCGGCTGGTGCGCCGGTTGTGTGCGTGTGCGGAGTGGTCGGACAACGTGGCCGACCGGCTGGGTCTGGCGGTCGCGCGGGCGAAGCTGCCGCGGGGGTGTGGCGAGTGCCATGGCACCGGCTATCGTGGGCGGTTCGTGCTGGCCGAGCTGCTGGAACCTCAGCAGTCGGCGGTGCGCCGGGCGATCTGGTCGCGGGTCGACTCGGCCGACCTCGAAGCGGGGGCCGTGGCGGCGGGGATGCAGCCTCTGGGGACGCGGGCGTTGCGGGCGGTCGAGGCCGGCGAGACGAGTGCGGCGGAGGTGTGGCGGACGTGGGGGTTGGTGCGGGGAGGGTGAAGCGTGGACAGTGGACGGTGGTTCGTGGGACGGCGGGAGATGAGGACAGACGGTACGATGCGGGACGGGTCCAGGGATGACGGGGCCAGGGATTTTGACACGGTGAAGGGGTGGTGATGACAAGTCCGGTTTCGCTCGAAGATCTGAGTGCCTTCAATGCCGAGTTGTTGGCGTTGGTGCAGTCGGGAGTCTCGCTGGAGCGGGGACTGGCGGATCTGGCGAACGCGTCGCCGGATCGGTTGGGGGGGCTGGCGCGGCGGTTGTCGGGGCGGATGGCCGAGGGAGAGACGCTGCCGGCCGCGCTGCAACAGGAAGGGGCTGCGATTCCTCCCATTTACGCAGCGCTGGTGGAGGCGGGGGTGCGGTCGGGGCGATTGACCGCCGCGCTCGAAGGAGCGGCCGAATTGGCTCAGGAGGTGCGCCTGGTCCGGCAGCAGGTGGGGCAGGCATTGCTCTCGCCACTACTGCTGTTGTTGCTGTCGTTCCTGCTGACGGTGTTGTTTGGGGTCGATCTGCTGCACCGCTACCGCGACACCTACGACAACCTCTTCCTGGAACCTCCCCCGTGGGTCGCGGGGCTCTTGTGGCTGGGAGACTGCCTGCAGCACTACTGGTGGGTGGCCCTGATTGGTCTGGGAGCCGTGCTGTGGAGCTGGTGGCGGTCGGCGGGGGCGTCGCTGCTGAGTCTGACCGGCTGGTCGGCCCCGCTCCGGTGCGTGCCCGGTGTCTCGCGGGTGATTCACAATCTGCAGCACGCCAGTTTCGCCCGGCTCTTGGCTCTGATGTGCGAGCAGCAGGTGCCGTTGCCCGAGGGATTGCGGCTGGCGGGGGAAGCAACGGGAGACCGGGCGTTCGCCACCCGGGCGGGGGAACTGGCCGCCGCGGTGGAACGGGGCGATGGCTCGGCGGCCCGGGTGCAGGCGGGGTGGCCCACCTTTTTGCAGTGGGCGCTCAGCCAGGGGGTGCAGGGAGTGGGACTGGCGGCGGTGCTGCGGCAGGCGTCGCAGATCTACCGCCGGCGTGCGGCGGGGGGGATGCTCTGGCTGCGCACGGGCCTGCCCATTGTCTGCACGGTGCTGTTGGGAGGACTGATCACGCTGGCGCATGCGGTGATCAACCTCGGTCCGATGACGGCTCTCTGGTTCGATCTGGCGAGGAATTGACGACGATGCCCGCACGACTCACCACCTATCGATTCACCGCCATCGACCCGCTGGGGAAACAGCAGACGGGAACCTCCGCCGCACCGCATGCTGATGCCGTGCTGGGGGAACTGGAACGGAAGCAATGGACGCTGCTCGACCTGCGCCCCGTGCTGCCGAGACTGACGCCTCACGAGGCCGAGGAACTCGCGCAGCAGATTGCGACGGTGGCGTCGGCGGGGTTGCCCCTGGAGACCGGGCTGGCGGCGTTGGCCGAGGAACTGCCGAACCGCCGGCTGCGCCAGGCGCTGCAGCGATTGGTCGAGGAACTGGGGCGGGGGGTGGATCTGGAAACCGCGTTGCAGACCACGGGAGCCCCCCCCTACGTGCAGACTCTGGCGAAGACGGGCACCGCCACGAACACACTGGGGAAAACCTTCGAGACCTACGCCCAGGCGGGGGAGTCGCTGCGGTCGACGATGCCGCTGGTGATGGGGGCGCTGCTTTACACATTGCTGGCCGGGGTCGTGTGCCTGGTGGTGTGGGGGGTGGCGGCCCTGTTTGTGTTGCCCCAGTTCGCGCAGCTCTACTCGGGGTTTGGAATGGAGGTTCCCTGGCTGACGCGGCTGGTGTTGGCGGTGGGAGATTTCCGGTGGGGGCTGGGAGCCTGGATTTTGGTGGGGGGTCTGGGACTGTCGCTGGTGGCGGCGGTGTTGCTGGGGACGCCGCTGATTGGGTCGGTCCGATCGCGACGTTGGTTGCACCGGGTTCCCGGGTTGGGGACCGTGGTGCGGTCGCTGGCGCTCAGCCGGTTCTCGTTGCTGACGTCGACGCTGCTCGACAATTCCGTTCCGTTACCGGAGGCGCTGGAGTTGGGGGGTGATGCGACGGGGGATGCGGCGGTGCAGGACGATGCGCACGAGCTGGCCCGGCTGATCCGGCAGGGAGAGCCAGTGAATGCCCAAGACTGGAAACGGCGGTCGTTTCGTCCGGGATTTCTGGCGACGCTCCGCTCGCCCCTGTCGGGAGAGGCGTTGATCCGCAGCCTGCAGGCGACGGCCGAGGTGTACGCCGCCCGCGTGCGGACCGGGCTGTTGTTTTTGGGGACCTTTCTGCCCCCCGTGGTGCTGACTGTCTTGGGAATTCTGGTGGGGCTGACGGTGGTGGCCCTGTATCTGCCGTTGGTCAAGCTGTTGAGCATGCTGTCTTGAGAGCCACTCTGGGGGCGCGGGGAGGGACATTCCTGCACCAGACAAACCGCCGCAACGCCGTGATGATGACCCGTTCAATCCTTCCCGTACCCTGCCAGTTTCCGAAAGCCTGACCAAGACATGGGCGCGCTGTTTTCGTGGATCCTGACGCTGGTGCAGTCGCTGTTTTTCGAGCGCTGGGGGTTGGCGCAGGCGCTGGCGGTGGTGCGGGCGTTGCAGGCGTCGGTCGAGCGGCAGGTCCCGGCGTCGCCCGTGCTGGAAGCGTTGGCCGATGAATTGCCGCGGGGCCGGAAGCGTGAGTTGCAGCGCCTCGCGGGGGAGTTGCTGGCGGGAGAGCCGGTCCCCGAGGCGCTCGACGCCTGCCCGGGGCTGTTGCCGGAAGAGGTGCTGGCCTGTCTGCGGTCGGGCTATGCAGCGAGTCAACCC